>JALWLO010000001.1 GCA_027084135.1 Campylobacterales bacterium
CATTATAATATAATTATGCAACTCAAAAATAGCAAGATTAGGAGTAGTTATGGCAAAAGTCTTAGTACTAGGTGGAGGAATATCGGGTCTTGAGGCTGCGATCTTTCTAAGAAAAGATCATCACGATGTAACTCTTATCAGTAATCGAGAGTATCTTTATATCTATCCTACCTCTATCTGGATACCGACAGGTGAAAGCGATTTTAATGATGTCACTTTAAGTTTAAGCAAGCTCTCTTCAATTCACGGTTTTAGGTTTATAAAAGATGAAGTCAAAGAGATCAAGGCTAAGGAGATGAGAGTCGTAACCAACGGAGGTGAGTATGGTGACTTTGACTATCTGGTAATAGCGCTTGGGCAGGGAAAACAGAAACCAAAAGGTAGTGAATATTTTCTCTCTATTTGCGGTGATCCGCAAGAGGCTACAAAGATGAGAGAGAGATTGAATGTGCTTGTATCAAGAAGAGAGGGTAAAATCACTTTTGGTTTTGGAGGTAATCCAAAGGATACGAGCGCTGTTAGAGGTGGACCGGTTTTTGAGGTGATGTTTAATATACACAACTATTTAAAAAAGTTGGGTATAAGGGAGAGTTTTGAATTAACCTTTTTTGCACCGATGGAGAAACCGGGAGCCAAAATGGGTGAGAAGGCTCTTGTGATGATGGATAAATTTTTTAATAGATTAGATATCCGTAAAAAAGTGGGTACTAAAATCAGGGAATTTAAAGAGGATAGAGTGCTTTTTGAGGATGGAAGTGAGTTGATGAGTGACTTGACCATATTTACTCCGGCAGGTTCAAAACACCCCATATTTGAAAAGAGTGATCTTCCTTTAAGTGATGCGGGTTTTGTTGTAGTGGATGAGTTTTGTGTCGTTGAGGGGATGGATAGAGTATTTGCCATAGGTGATAGTGCACTCTTAAACGGTCCAAGCTGGAGAGCGAAACAGGGACATGTGGCTGAAGTGATGGCGAGAAATGTTGCGGCAAATATCACCTATATGGAGCAGGGTAGAAAAGCTCAAAAGAGCTACCTAGACCATATCAATATCCTCTGCGTGATGGATACCGGTGACGGTGCCGCTATGGTATATAGAGATGATAAAAGAGCAGTGATGTTGCCTATGCCGATAGTCGGACATTGGTTGAAAAAAGGGTGGGGACTCTACTATAAACTCTCTAAACAGAATAAGATCCCAAGAATACCGGGTCTATAAACCCTATTTCCATCCAACACATTTTCTAAGTGTTGGATGAGATAAAAGGGCTAATGTAGGCTTACCTCTCTAAACTCTCTTCTTGTTGCCCAATCAGCGCTAATTATTCTGAGGAAAACAGTAGCATTTTCATTGATATCTAGCTGATCCGAAGGTATTGAGATTGTCACCTCATCATGTACATCTCTTTGGTAGTCTACCTCGCCGATATATTCCATCGCCAGCTATCACCATCTCCAATATATCTATAAAGCCTATCACACTCAATCAGATAGCTATTCAAAGTTCACGGAAAGTACACTTACGATTTTATGTGGATTTTCTACTGATGTATCATGTGCATCGACTCTACACTTTCTTGCTCCACACCGTTAATCATAAATAACAGTATCAATAAAAAGATACCTATATACTTTATCACATAGAAATAGAAAAATAATATAAAATTATATTTACAAAAGATAGCATTTAGATATAAAGTAAAAAGAGTTTTTTTATGACAAGAGTGCAGAGATCTGACACAAATACTTAGTGACTAAAGATTTGTGTCAGATTAAGTTGTGATTAATTCATCTCTATATGTCTTTCACCAAACTCCCTTCTATTTCTCCAGTTTTCATCGGTTGTTCTTAAGCTTACAACGATATTTCCATCTATATCTATAGTATTAAGAGGTATTGATATAGATACTTCATCATTATCACCCCTTTGATAATCAGACTCTCCTATATACTCCCATCTCCAGTTGTTACCGTTACCGATATATCTATATACCCTATCATCTTCAAAAAGGTAACCGCCAAATCTGTGATGATCATTTTCACTTCTTATAAAAAATTGGGTATGGGCATTTGGCGTAATATTTGCTAATTGTGCATCGATAAATATCACATCACCGTTGTGTGCCGGAAACCAGAAGTTTTGGTTGTCAAATCCACCATTTCCTGCTGTTACCGTCACACCATTTATTCTTCTCACTACTCTCCACTCATTATTGAGCAATCTAGCTCTTACTAACATCTCTCCCTGTATGCCAACAGCATTTCTTGGTATGGTAATAACTAAATGATTCTCCTCTATCTCTCTCGTTATATCTGCTACAAATCTCCATCTCCAGTTTTGACCGTTTCCGGTATATTCATAAAGCATATTATCTTCAACAAGATATCCGTTGAGTCCATTTTCTACATTGGCATCTCTGATAAAGATCTGTGAATGAAAATGCTCTTCACCATCATTGAGTGCTACATTAACAGTAATCGCTTCATCATCAGTATGTACTGCTATACCATAGCCCTCTCCTATGATCGGTCCACCGTTATTATCACCGTTATTATTTCCATTATCACCGCCATTGTCACCTATTTCTCCGACAGTATGTGTAGTCGTACCAAAATCTCTCATTGTAGCCCATGCTCTATTGATAGCTCTAGCACCGATAGTGATACTCTCTGCTTGAAGGTTTAATTGATCAAGGGGAATAGTGGCTGTTAGTGTATTCCCCTCTCTGTTTAATGTGATCGTTCCTAACTCTTGCCATCTCCAGCCGTTACCTTCACCGGTATGTGTATAGAGATGGTTGCCTTGTATGAGATAGTCCGCACCTATCCCATATGATCGATTAAATCCACTATCTCTACTATGATCCGCATCTATCAATATGTCGGTATGGCGAAAATCATCACTACCTATCTCATTGGATTGTAGAGTTATGAGCAGGTTTTCTCCATCTTCATTGACGATAAAGTCTCTTCTTTGTGTGATCGCACCCGGATCATAAGCAAACTCAACCTCATTTTCAAAATTTTGTACTAAATTCCAATCCTCATCCAGTAGTGCCACGGTAGCACGAATATGTCCATCAAATCTAGCTGCCACTTCATCATAATCTAAGTCACCCGGACTTTGGTGGACAAGACCCGGAATCTGCTCCGGATTTCTATCAGCTTGTGCATGCCAAGCGGTTCTGAGATTTCTTGGAAGCTCTATGATAAATGTTCCGTTTTCAGGATCTCTTGTATATAACACCCTGCCTAATCTTTGCCAGTTGTGATACCAGCTTCTCCATCTTCTCTGATGAATATTGTAGTAGTATACCACCCCGTCAACCACCATGAGATCTGCACCGACTCTACCATCCTCTTGTGCCCTTACATCACGAGGGTTTGTTCGGATTGTCCACTGAAGACCAGTTGTGCTATCATGGTCAAGATCTATAAAAAACTCTGTATGAGCCGTAGCTCTTCTATCTGTTTGAACCATGATCGCGATGTTGCCACTTCCAGGAACCTCTGTTATTGAGAGTCTTGAGTTCCTATCTACTCTACTGACTGTCGTTGGATTATCAAAATCTACCGCAAGTGCTCTAGTTATCTTATGTGGAGCTGGCGCAGAGGTGTCATGTGCATCCAAAGCTTTTTGTGCAGTACTGCTTCCTCCGCAACCACTGAGTGACAACAGTGTCAAAACTGATAGCGTACCTATTAGATATCTCTTCATATTCTATTCTCCTTAAAATTTGTAAGTTTACTCTTTAAGATTATTCAAATATAAGTTTCTTAGTCAATTAAAAATAAACATTTTGCTTTAAAAGTAGTATTAAGTTTACTTTATGTAACAGAAGTTCTGAGTGATCTATGTAGAATCTTTACCTTATAGAACTTTTTATATAATCACCATAAAGATAAAATTTTATGGAGTTATAGATGCAAGAGTTTTTAAAACGGGCAAAAGAGGCTACTTCGCTGATAGCTACACTAAATTCCGGAGTTAAAAATAGGATCTTAAATGAGATGGCGGATGCTTTAGAGGCAAATAGTGCTAAAATCATTGAGGAAAACAAAAAAGATTTAGATTATGCCAAAGAGAACAATCTCTCATCCGCTATGGTGGATAGGCTTCTTTTAGATGAGGGGCGTATAAAGTCGATGGCAAAATCTCTAAGAGAGATAGCCGCACTCAAAGAGCCAGTAGGAAGAGTGCTTGACGGATGGGTGGTTGAGAGTGGATTAAAGATAGAGAAGGTCTCTATACCTATCGGAGTGATCGGTATCATCTATGAGTCTAGACCAAATGTCACAAGCGATACCGCCGGACTTTGCTTTAAGAGTGGAAATGTTTGTGTACTAAAGGGGGGCAAAGAGGCCGATAACTCAAACAGAGTAATAGCCAAGACACTACAAACTGTTTTAGAGAAAAATGATCTTCCAAAAGAGATCGTCTCGCTACTGCCTGATAGCTCAAGAGAGGGTGTGGCAAAGCTTATCAAGATGGATAAGTTTGTTGATCTTATTATTCCTAGAGGAGGGGAGGGGCTTATCAGATATGTAAGCGAAAACGCAACTGTTCCAGTTGTAAAACATGACAAAGGACTTTGCCACACCTATATAGACAAAGATGCTGACATCGACAAAGCGCTCAAAATCATCGAAAACGCAAAGTGTAGAAGAGTGGGTATCTGTAACGCTATGGAGACTCTCTTGGCCGATAGAGCCATATATAGAGAGATTCTTCCAAAGGTAAAAGCGCTTTATGAGAAGCACGGTACACAGCTTAGAGGTGATGGCGAGAGTAGGGAGGTGATAGATATCGCTGAGGCGAGTGAAGAGGATTTTGATACCGAGTATCTTGACAATATCCTATCCATAAAGGTAGTAGATGGAGTAGAAGGAGCAATAGAACACATCAAAAGGTACGGCTCAGGACACTCTGAAGCGATTATTACGCAAAACTACTCAACAGGTGAGTACTTTTTAGATATGGTGGATGCCGCCTGTGTCTATATCAACGCTTCGACGCAATTTACCGACGGCGGTGAGTTTGGATTTGGTGCGGAAGTGGGTATTAGTACAAACAAACTCCACTCAAGAGGACCGATGGGTATCAATGACTTAACCACCTACAAATATAAAATCTACGGCGACGGGCAGATAAGAGCTTGAGTGATATAGTACTAAGGGTAGAGGATCTCACATTCGGCTACACCAAAGATAGGCTTCTCTATCAAAACTTTTCACTTACTCTTAAAAGAGGTGAGATCGTATCGATAGTGGGAGAGAGCGGAAGCGGAAAGAGTACACTCTTTGAGCTTATTATCGGTGAGCAGAAGCCTCTTAGTGGCAAAATTGCGGCAAAAAAGATAGCCTTTATCTTTCAAGATCCATATAGCTCGTTTCACCCATCTTTCAGCATCTTAAACCAAATAAAAGAGGTGGCTTCCCTGGAGGGGCTTGACGACTATCTAGCAGAGTTAAATCTAAAGAGAGAGCTACTCGATAAAAAGCCCCACCACTTAAGCGGAGGACAGCTTCAAAGAGCCTCAATTTTAAGAGCACTTTTAATGAAACCAGATCTCCTACTTGCAGATGAACCTACCAGTGCGTTAGACAATCTCGTGCAACTTGATGTTATGAAACTCTTGGTAAAGCTACTTGATAGAGTGGGAATACTTCTGATAACGCATGATAAGAGTTTAGCAAAGTGGGCGAGTGATAGGATTGTCGAGATAGGCAAAGAGAGTGTTACTCCTTTAACCTCTTGATATCCGCTCCAAGGGAGCTTAGCTTTTGCTCTAAAGCAACATATCCCCTATCTAGGTGGTAGATCCTATGAACTCTAGTTATACCGTTTGCCACAAGAGCGGCAAGCACTAAAGCGGATGAGGCTCTCAGATCAGTCGCCATCACATCAGCTCCGTTTAGCTCATTTCCTCCCTCAACGGTTGCTATGTTGTTGTTTAGTGTGATAACCGCACCCATACGATGCAGTTCACTCACATGCATAAAACGATTTTCAAAAAGCCTCTCTTCTATGACGCTCGTTCCGTTTGCCACAAGGGCTAGTGCCATAAATTGTGCCTGCATATCGGTCGGGAAGCCGGGATATTCGCTTGTGGCTATATTTGCGTGTCTTATCTTTACAGCCGGTTTGATGGTGATGGCATCCTCTTTGAGGTCAAAGTCAAATCCCATCTCTTGAAGTTTTAGGATAATGGATATGAGATGAGAGTGGTTTACATTGTTGAGTGTAATTTTTGAGTTTGTGATCGCTCCGGCACACAGATATGTTCCAGCCTCTATACGATCTGGAATAACACTTATATCTTTTATATCAAGAAGCTCTCTATCACTTCCTTTGATAATCAGCTCCTCACTGCCGATACCCTCTATCTCAACTCCTGCTTCTTTTAGTACTTCACATAGCTGAACCACCTCCGGCTCTTTAGCAGCATTGATGATCTTTGTCTCACCCTTTGCAAGGGCGGCTGCCATGACGATATTTTCAGTTCCTGTTACCGTTATCTTATCAAAGATGATGGTGGCACCCTTTAACCCATCTTCTGCGGTTGCGATCACATATCCCTGTTTGATCTCTATATTTGCACCCATCGCTTCGAGTGCTTTTAGGTGTAGATCTATCGGTCTTTGACCTATGGCACAGCCACCCGGAAGGCTCACTTCACATCTGCCAAACCTAGCCAAAAGAGGACCGAGAGTAAGGATAGAGGCTCTCATCTTTCGTACGATGTCATAGATCGCTTTTGAGTTGTTTATGGTAGATGAGTCGATTTTGGCACAATCCCCGTCATACTCATAAGTAGCACCCAGATTTTCCAAAAGTCGTAGCATCGTTTTGATATCTACCACATCCGGGAGATTGCAGATGGTGACCTCATTTTTTGATAAGATAGTAGAAGCAAGTAGCGGTAGAGCGGCATTTTTAGCACCGGATATCGATATAGAGCCGCTAAGCTTTTTCCCACCGTTGATCTCTAGATAGTCCATGAAAATCCTTAAGGGTACCCTGAATTTTTATGGAGGATTATAACAGAAGTTTTATTTATTTAGTACTAAGCTTATAAACCTAGTACACTTTTGGCTTTTTTATTTAACTGAAGCGGTTTGAAGTTGTTGTCAGCAACCATATCGCTATCTATCGTGTTAAACTCTTTGATAAGAGGAGGTTTGACGAGTGTTTTGACTCGTACGACCTTATAGACTGCAGGGATGGTGACGACTTTGGTATGGGCAGGCTTATCGACTACCAGTTTTGTTGTGATTTCATATTTTGGCGGTATCTCTACCACTCGTTTTGTAGCCGGTTTGACCAGCACTCTTAATTTTCTTACTCTATATTTTGGTGCGATTTTAACAAGATGTACCACATTTCCATGCTTATCGATCTTCTCTATCGGACCGTTTCCCTTAACCCAAACATATTTTGCGGGTTCTATCATCTCCCTTTTTGTCACGATCTTATAGAGAGGTTTTGTATAGACAATCCTCTTTTGCGCAGCTTTGACAAGCTTCTTATAGGTAACTCTTTTATAGCTTGCCGGTACCGGAATCTTTATCTGTGTAGCCTCTTTGACAAGTATCTTTTTTTGAGTCCACTTATATTTTGCGGCGGATATGTGGAGCTTACTTTTGGACTCTATCTGAAATAGGTCACGATTTAGCGCAAAGAGTTGAGGCTCTTTTGACTCCTCTTTGCTGATAGGCTTTTTAAAGCTAACGATGCGTTGATGATGAGTGTTTACACAAGCTGCGGGTTTTTCTTGTGCAATCACTCTTTTTGGCTTTTTAGCTGAATAAAACACTTCTGTCTCACTACGGCTCTTTTTCATGGATACCTTTTTGACAGAACATCCACTTAGAGCCAATATCGCGGAGGTGGACAAAACTATCGGTGCAACTAAAAACCTTCGATCATCATTCATTGCTCATCCTTCATTCAACAGAGCAATTATCTAATAATTTGATTTTATTTGCAATAAACTAAAAATATTAACATTTACTTTTTGTTTACTTTAAGCTAATAACTTTTTGACTACCTCACTTATCGTTTTCCCGTCACTCCCCGCGCCTATCTTACTATTTGCCTCTTTCATCACTTTGCCCATATCTTTCATCCCGCTTGCGCCAAGTTCACTGATGATTGTTTTGACGATCTCCTCTATCTCACTAGTACTAAGCTGTTTCGGGAGATACTGGCTTAGCAACTTAGCCTCTTTTATCTCCTTTTCATAGAGATCCTCTCTGCCGGCATCTTTGTACTGCTTTGCCGCATCCTCTCTCTGCTTGATAGACTTCTGGATGATTTTATAGATATCCTCATCACTAAGTTCTCTCCTCTCATCTACCTCTACCTGTTTGATGGCAGCATTCAGAAAGCGAATCGTATCCCTTTTGAAATGATCTTTTGCAACCATTGCCGCCTTTAGATCAGCTTTTAGTCTCTCTTTTAAACTCACAATCTCTCCTTGGA
>JALWLO010000002.1 GCA_027084135.1 Campylobacterales bacterium
CTCGTTCTACACTCTACAAATATATCGAATATCTCCATAGAGCCGAGCTTTTACGACATATAACTTATGAGGCAAAACGATTTAAAAATATTCAAAAGCCGGATAAACTTTATCTCTCAAATACAAATCTTTGTGAAGCACTATGTATAAATTGTGAAAAAGGGACAAAAAGAGAGATATTTTTTGCAAATCAAATATCTTACAAACATTCAATACACTATGTTGATAAGGGTGATTTTCTGGTAGATGAAAAGCGGGTATTTGAAATAGGAGGGAAAAATAAGAGTTTTGAACAGATTAAAGATATTAAAAATAGTTATGTTGTTGCCGATGATATTGAGATAGGCTTTAAACATAAAATACCGCTTTGGTTATTTGGGTTTTTATATTAGAGGAGCCCTTAACTCACTCTCCTCAAAATATTTCAAATTGAAATATTTCTTTACAAATCAGGATATTTTTTAGTACTATCCTATCTTGGTAAAGGATAGGATATGTTTTTGCATCTGGATTTGGATACATTTTTCGTCTCTGCCCATAGGATAGGTGTCGCTTCCTTGCTCCATCGTCCGGTTGCCGTGGGTGGCAGGAGCAACCTTGCGATATTTGAGTCCAAACAGCAAGGCATTAAGCTCTATGACAACAACTCCGGTGCATTTGTCAATCCTATCTTTTACCACGATAAACAAAACGATTTTGAGAGATTTTTTGTAGATATAGATAAAAATGGAAAGAGAAAGATAAGGGGTATCGTTGTAACTTCTAGCTATGAAGCAAGGGCACTTGGAGTTAAAACCGGTATGCCTCTCGCCCAAGCTTTGCGTCTTGCTCCGGGTATGATAGTCTTAGTACCAAACTATCTGCTTTATCATAAATTATCATTTGAGCTTAACCGTTTTTTACAAAAACATATCCCAAAAGTGGAGCAGTTTAGCATAGATGAGTTTTTTGGTGATGTGAGCGGATGGATAGAGGATGAGAAGGTCTTTGAGTGGGCAAATTGGCTAAAAGATGAGATATACAGAGAGTTTAAACTCCCCATCTCCATAGGTATCTCACCGGCGAAGTGGATAGCCAAACTAGCTACCAAATATGCCAAACCGCACGGTCTCTATATGGTAAAAAAAGGAGAGATACGGGAGTTTATAGAGGATATTCCCATAGATAAATTTCCCGGAATAGGCAGAGGATACAAAAGGCGGCTTGAGAGGTATCATATCAAAACGCTAGGCGACGCAAGCAGAGCAAAGAGCCTCTTTTATAGCTGGAAGAAGCCGGGTATCCAGCTCTATAACCGCATCATCGGAGAAGATAGAGAGGGAATATCTCCAAAAAATGATAGAAAGAGCATCGGTATCAGCCGTACATTTGACCCTATCTATGACCATGATGAAGTCCTAAGGCGCATCCTCATCATGGCACGCCATATCATCTATATCACTTTGAAACTGGGTGTAAATCCCACAAGCTACTATCTGCGGATGCGGTATGAAAATGGACTTAGATATAAGGCTACAAAAAGGGTAGATAGGCTATTTAGCGAAAGGGTTTGTAAAAATACCTTTAGAGAGCTGTTTGAAAAAAGAACTATGCCTGTCGGAGGGATTACGAAGCTTAGTCTATCGGTCTATAACTTTGCTAAAGAGCAGAGAAGAACACTCTCGCTCTTGGAGTGGCAGGAGGATATAGTTAGTACTAGAGTCTCTCAATCGATGCAGAAGGTGAGAGAGAGGTATTCGCTTGACATCATAAAGACGGGGAGTGAGATATAAATCTCTATTGAACCCTCTGAATAACCCCATCTCTCAAAAAAAGTAAATTTCTTGGTACGCATCATCGAATTATTCATAAGAATTTGTTATCAGTTTCTCCATTTT
>JALWLO010000003.1 GCA_027084135.1 Campylobacterales bacterium
TCCTCCTATTATATATCATCTTTTCTTATTTTATATTAACTTTTTCTATGGAAAATTTGATAAACTTGTCTCCATAAAACCCAAATCTTGCATCAAACGCCGCATCAAGCGTTGATATGCCGATTGATACAATATTTGGGATAACCAATATAGGGGGGAAAATGGGTACTTTTATCAACCTCATAGCGTCTATCAAAACAATGATCATTTTAACTGCACTCTTTGCGATATCCGCAGCGGTTGCTACTTTTATCGAAAATGATTACGGTACAGAGACGGCTTGGGCAGTGGTTTACGGGACAAGATGGTTTGAAGTGTTGATGCTTCTTCTTTGGATCAATCTTTTTATCAATATCTTTCGATTTAAACTCTACAAAAGAGAGAAGCTTGGACTCTTTTTCTTTCACGCCGGTTTTTTAGTGATCTTTATCGGCGCGGCGATCACGAGATATGCAGGCTATGAAGGGTTGCTACACATCAGAGAGGGTTCGATGGATGATAAAATCGCATCCAGCAATAACTATATCCAACTGACTGCCTTTAAAGATGGAAAAGTTTATCACAGCGAAGACAAGATCCTCTTATCCAAAATCTCATCCAACTACTTTCAGACGAAACTCAATGTGGACGGCAAAGAGGCAACGCTGACCTTTCAAAAGTACTATCCTAACGCTGTCAAAAAAGCGGTAGCTGATCCAAACGGAAAGGCGATGGTCAATATGATGCTGCTTCTTCCGGGACAACGACCGCAAATGGTGACACTTGAGAGCGGTAAGGTTTACAACTTTGCCGGTGTCACCGTCGCACTCAATTCACCCAAAGATGTGGATATCTCTATCAGCAATGACGGCAAAAACTTTTTTATCAAAAGCAAAGAGCCGATCAGTTGGTTTCGGATGAGTGATCGAAGCACCGGGATGCTCAAAGCAAATAAAAAAGAACAGTTTGCCACACGAAGACTCTACCAATACAAAAATATCAAATTTGTTCCAAGAGCGTTGCTGCCCAAAGCGACTATCAAGCTCCTCAATCAAGTCGATAAAACAAGCGGCGGTAGAAAAACAAAAATCGCCCACAAAGAGGCGATCATCGCCACTTTGGAGTATAACGGCAAAAAAAAGGATCTAGAGCTCTTTGGATACGGCAGAGGAAGCATCGGCGATCTAGCCAAAACGACTATCGACGGCGTAGAGTTTAGCGCCGTTTGGGGAGCGAAATTTTACAAACTACCCTTTTCGATCAAGCTAATCGACTTTGTGTTAGAGAGATATCCGGGCTCCATGTCTCCATCCTCATACTCAAGCGATATCGTTCTGATCGATCCCAAAAACGGCGTAAAGAGACCCTATAAGATCTACATGAACCACACCTTGGATTACCGTGGATATAGGTTTTTCCAATCTTCTTACGACAGAGATGAGAGGGGAAGCGTTTTATCGGTCAATCATGATCCGGGTAAGATACCGACCTACATCGGATACTTGATGCTTGCAGTAGGATTTATCTTAACTCTGATGAGTCCAAAGAGTCGATTTAGAAAATTGGCAAGAGCTGTACAAAACTCTTCGATGACGGCTCTAGCCTTTGTTTTAGTACTAAGTTCAACACTACCGGCATTTGCGGATGAGAGTAAACAGATCATTATCCCAAAAGAGCATGCCGAAAAGTTTGGAGATCTACTGGTTCAAACGCATGACGGTAGGATCAAGAGTATCGACACCTTTGCCAATGAGTTGATGCTCAAGCTTCACAAAGGAAGTTCCCTAAACGGACAAAATCCCGATCAAGTACTGCTAGGTATGCTTACAAAACCGAGATATTGGCAAAAAGTACCGCTGATTAGGATCAAACACGATAAGATCAAAAAGATTTTGGGACTTAGTAAAGAGCAAAAATATGCATCGTTTGATGACTTTTTTGTCAATCAGAGTCAATACAAACTTGCCGCCGTCGCATCTGAAGCGATGCAAAAGAGACCGATTCAGAGAAATCAGTTTGATAGAAGCGTCATCAAGGTAGATGAGATGCTCAATATCTCCTACATGATATTTACCGGCGATCTACTCAAGATCGTCCCCAAAGCGGATGACCCAAATAAAAAGTGGTACTCCGTGAAGGATGCTATCGCAACATTTCCAAAAGAGGAGTCCGATAAGGTTAGAGCGCTCTTTATCAACTACTTTGACGCCATCGATCAAGGATTAAAGAGCGGTTCATGGGATAAAGCGGATGCGGCGCTCAAAAGCCTAAGCGACTATCAATATGCCCTAGGTTCTGAGATCATTCCTCCCAAAAGCAAGCTTGAAGCGGAAAAGCTATTTAAACGACTCTCCATCACTAACAAACTCATCATCGTCTATGCGCTCATCGGTCTCATCCTGCTGGGGGTCTATATGATAAAGATCATCAAACCGCATATCAACCTAAAGGGTGCTACCAAGGGGCTACTCTCTCTTTATGTATTGGCATTTATCCTCCATACCTTAGTACTGGCGGCTAGATGGTACATAGGGGGACACGCCCCTTGGAGTAACGCCTATGAAGCGATGCTCTATGTATCGTGGTCTATGATGCTTGCCGGTTTAGTCTTTATGCGATACTCATCTCTCGCCCCTGCCCTTACCGCTATCATAGCGTCAAGTACACTTGCGGCAACATTCTTTAACGAGATGAACCCGCAAATCACCAACTTGGTACCGGTACTCAAATCATACTGGCTCAATATCCATGTCTCCGTTATCACCGCAAGTTACGGATTTTTAGGACTAAGTGCGATACTCGGACTCTTTACCCTCATCCTCTTTATCATCAAAAACCCGACAAATGAGGCACGAATCAGCCAAAGTATCGAAGATGCAGTCAAACTCAATGAGATGACGGCGATCATCGGACTGATGATGCTCACCATCGGAAACTTCCTCGGTGGCGTTTGGGCAAATGAGAGTTGGGGAAGATACTGGGGTTGGGACCCTAAAGAGACTTGGGCGTGGATATCGATCTTGGTCTATGTGATCGTTACCCATCTAAGACTTGTCCCCTCATTTAAGAAAAATTACGCCTACAAATTTAGCGTCGCTTCCGTTTTGGCTTATAGCTCGATCGTAATGACATTTGTGGGAGTGAACTACTACCTTTCAGGGATGCACTCCTACGCTGCGGGAGATCCTGTGCCTATACCGAAATATCTCTACCTGATTATCGCGATCATTTTTGCTATAATTGTGATATCTTTTCCAAAGAGGGAGCTAAGTAGAGCAAAATGAGAAGCGTTTTATTAGTACTACTCTTAGTACTAACACCCTTTTTACACGCGACCGTAACGGTTGCGGGTGCCGCAAATGTAAGCTTTGTCGTAAAAGCACTGATAGAAGATTTTCATAAAAAGCATCCCGATATAAAAGTCAATACCGTACTATCCAGTAGCGGAAAACTTACCGCTCAGATAGAAAAGGGGGCGCCTTATGATCTCTTTCTCTCAGCCGATATGCGTTATCCCCAAAAACTCTATAAAGATGGCTTTGCCTTAACCAAACCGAAAATCTACGCAAAAGGAGCCCTAGTACTCATCACCTTCAAAGGGGCAAAACTTGACAAAAATATCACCAAAACACTCACGCATCAAAGCATCAAAAAGATAGCGGTTGCCAACCCTAAAACCGCCCCGTACGGCAGAGCCGCCAAAGAGCTTTTAGAAAATATGCATCTTTACGAAAAGTTAAAAAGCAAATTCATCTACGGCGAATCGATCTCCAACACTTTTGTCTATGCGCAAAAGGCGGCAGATGTCGGATTTGTAGCCAAATCCCTTCTCTTGTCACCGAATTTTTCACACCTCAAAGAGGGAGTTGACTATATAGAGCCGAGTCACGAACTCTACACACCCATCTCGCAAGGGATCGTACTACTCAAGTATGCAAAAAACAATGAAGAGGCAAAAAAGTTTTATGACTATCTATTTAGTACGAGTGCCAAAAATATCTTTCAAAGATTTGGCTATATCACCAAAGAGTAGATATGCAAGCACTTGATTTTACCCCCTTTATCATCTCTTTTAAATTAGCCGCCGTAACCACCCTGCTACTTTTTATCATCGCTTTGCCGCTTGCATGGTATCTCTCTCAAACGAGATCAAAAGCAAAGCCGCTCATCGAAGCGATCGTTACACTCCCGATCGTTTTACCCCCCTCCGTACTAGGTTTTTACCTCTTAGTACTACTTGCTCCCAACTCCTTAGTGGGAGAGTTTATACATAAAATTTTCGGGGTGGATCTGCTCTTTACTTTTAGCGGTCTGGTGGTGGCGAGTATCTTCTACTCTATGCCCTTTATGGTCCAACCCCTGCAAAGCGGATTTGAGTCGCTCAAAAGAGAGATGATAGAAGCAAGTTATCTATCGGGCAAAGGCAAAATCACCACGATACTCAAAGTCGCCCTACCCAATATCAAACCCTCTCTCTTAACCGCTCTTATCTTGACCTTTGCGCATACCATTGGGGAGTTTGGTGTCGTGCTCATGGTGGGCGGCAGTATCCCGGGAAAAACAAAGGTAGCATCCGTTGCGATCTATGAGATGGTCGAGGTGATGGAGTACCAAAATGCTCACATCTATAGCGCGATCATGCTTGTTATCTCTCTTTTGGTGCTAGTGACGGTGTATCTCTTTAACGCCAAACAGAAAAAGGCTCTGATTTAATGCTCAAGATCGATATCAAAAAAGCGATCCGATCTGCTTACGGGGAGGTGGATCTTGACCTCAAACTCGATATATCCGATGGAGAGTTTATCGCCGTAACCGGTGAGAGCGGTATCGGCAAGAGTACGCTATTACGAAGTATCGCCGGACTGGAAGAGGCGGATGGGGTTATAGAGTTTGACGGTACTACATGGCTTAAAGATAGCTACTCACTCCCCCCTCAAAAGAGAGAGATCGGCTTTGTTTTTCAAAACTATGCACTCTTTGAAAATATGAGCGTAGAGGAAAACCTACTCTATGTCAAAAACGATAGAGCCTTTGCCGACTATCTACTTGACTCGTTGGGGCTTTTCAAGTTAAAAGATCGCTCTGTAAAGCAACTTAGCGGGGGGCAGCAACAAAGAGTAGCTATCCTTAGAGCTTTAATGAATAGACCCAAGCTCTTAATACTCGATGAGCCTTTTGGAGCACTCGATAGAGAGATGAGAAGGAGAGCTCAAGCGTTAGTACTAAAGTATCACCGTGATCACAATATCAAGTCGATCATCGTTACCCACAACCTCAGCGACATCTACAAACTTGCCACAAAGGTGATAGAGATCGATAGAGACGGCAACTCATCATTTAGCAATATCCACACCTATCTGCACAACTCCCTCAAAGGTGAGATCATCGATATCAAAACGACGCCTAGTACTAAGGTGGCCGTCGTCGATATCGGCTCAAAATTGATAGAGGTACAACTTAAAAATGCAGATAGGTATAAGATCGGGGATCTGATAGAAATAGGAAAGTAGCAGAGAGCTACTTCACGATACTCACGAGACCTATTTTGTTATACCCTTTCTGTTCATCCCACATATCTTCATTTGCAAGTTTGATAGCGTATGTCGGGTTACTTTGGAGCCGTTTCGATTTGTCAGGTAACCATAGATAGAGACGGTACTCCCCCGGCTCAACTTCACTAGGCACTTTGATATCGATATCTAGGGTTATCTCCTCTCCCCCATACCACTTTCTAGGATCTGTCTCTATTTTGAACTTATACTCTTTTTTATCATTAGCTAGTACTAGATAGACGGGTCTCGCATTTACCGTGGCGCTGAAACCTCTATTGGCTATGAGAAGATTTGCCTTGAGATGCTCTCCAGCTTTTACTTTTGCAGGAAGTGTCGCCTCTTTTAGCACAAATCTATACCCTAGCCTCTTTTGAAACGCATCCCAGCACCCCTCCTCTTTATAGAGCTCGACTGGTAGCTTCTCCTGCCTTGTCCAAGAACCTCTGATTTGATCCCCAAGCAGCGTGTAGTGAAACCTTTGCGCCATCTCCAAACCGCCTTGGCAAGAGAGTGTATTTGGTTCATTTGCCACATCAGCGGTACACGGCTCTCCGACAACAGGTACATAGCGTGTGATCTGCTCTAAATACCTCAACTGATCTTCCCTTTCCTCCTCATCTCTTGAAAAGGTTCCCATATCGGTAAAATTCCAGTTAAAGCAGTCATCATGAAAGCCTGCTCTACTCTTATCACTCCCGCTATGCGCCTCATCTTCAGTGAGAGGCTGTGGATACCAACTCATGATAAACGAAGGTCTTCTGAACATAATCTTTATCTCTTTAGGTACATTTTGCATCAAGGCGTCTTTGATTTTCCTCATATTTTCCGGCGTGGTTAAGCTACGCGTAGAGCTATGCCACTCACCCCATGCACCTACAAAACCGGCTTGCATCGCCATGATGATATCTCTATTTTCCTCTAAAATGGGCTTTAACTGTTCTATATGCTTGAGTACGATATGTATCGGCGCGTCATCTTCACCCATATGCTCATTGTAAGTCACCCTTAGTACGATCTTTAGCCCCGCTTCTCTGATGCGCTTAAACTCCTCTCTCACTTTTTCTAGATACTCCGCTGATATCGCTCTATTTCTAAAATCCACTAAGACAAGTTTTTCAAGAAAAGTGGTATATCCTCTCCTTTTGATCCACTGAAATGTTCCGGGAATGGACTTGTATCCTCTATAGTCGCTACTTGGCAAATAGTGCAACGCATAGACTCCTCTTTCCGGATTTTGGATGATTTTATCGGACTCTTTATATCTATAGAGATTACCGGATAGATTTTTTTCATCGCTTCTGTTATCCTCTTTTTTACCAGTTTGGGTACTGTTTCGTTCGAGACTATTTTTCTCTATCGTACCCGCTTTACCACTGCTATCACTACATCCATAGATCGCTAAGATACTCAACAGCAGGCTAATCATAATATGTGATATCTTCATAGAACCTCCTTTTTTATCAGTTAGTACTGATTATAGTGGAGAAATGTTAAAAAAATGTTATCTATATAAATTATTATAAATTATCAAACAATTTTTCATTTAAAATTCACATACAGTTCATACTCCTCTACTATTCTTTAATATTTTAAATTCAATTTCCATGGAGTATCGGTTTGCAAAAAAAGTACCTCTCACTGATGACACTTCTCCTGTTGCAGAGTTCTCTGGAGGCAACTTCACTCTCTGAACTGGTTGAGAGTGGACTCAAACACAATTCGGTGATGCAAAAGAGCGACCTTCAAACAGAGCTCATGAAGGCAAAGCGAAAAGAGAGTCATCGCAAGCAGTTTGGCGAGGTGGATGTGGTCGGCTCCTATACCCACTATAATCTACCAAGAACTCTGGCGCCGATCGTCCCCTCTGCACTCTCTCCCGGATCGTCTGTCGATACGACCCAGGATCTCTTTACGACGGGGATTCAATACACCGTACCTCTCTTTACCGGCGGGGCGCTGGAGCAGCAGGTGAGAATCGATGAGATTGCGGAGCAGATGAGTCACAGCAAGAAAAAGCTGAGTCGTGAGGAGCTGATTTACAATATCCGCTCACTCTATCTCTCCGCTTTATCTTTGCAGGAGCTCGAAACTGCGCAAAAGCACTATGTGAACGCTTTGCAAAAACTTAAAGCGAAGATTCGATCTGCAGTTAACCTGGGCAAAAAAGCCAAAATCGATCTGCTGAAGGTCAATAACGACCTCGTGCAAGCCCGGGGAAATGTCGCCATAACCCAAAGTGCCCTGGCGATGCTCAAAAGCAATCTGGCGGCGATCACGCACTACAAAAAGATCGGTCGTCTTGAGGCGCTGGAGGTGAAGCCGACAAGCCGAAATGTCTCGATCGAAGAGGTCGATTTCAACAAACTGGAGCGATTTAAGCTGCAGGATATGGAGATCGAAAAGGGCAAAAGGGTAGCAAAGAGAGCCAAAGATTCTCAAAAACCGCAAGTCGCACTTGCCGCCTATGCGGGGTACAATTACGACCTGGATCAAAGAGATCCGTTCGAGAAAGAGAGCCTCTGGCAAATTGCCCTCAATTTCAAATGGAATATCTTTGATTTTGGCACTGCCTCGGCAAAGGTAGAGCAGGCAAAGATCGCCGAACTTCAGGCGTTGGTGCAAAGAAAATCTACCGACGAGGGATTTCGAAAACTCTTTGCCAAAGCAAAAAACGAGATCGAAAGCGCTTATGCCGACTACCGGGCGGCTGTATCTCAATATAACCTGCTTCAGGAGACGCAAAAGATCGAAGAGGCGCGGTACGATACAGGTGTTTCAACACTCAACGACCTGCTTTTGGCAAAGTCCAAAACCGAACTTGCCCGTGCCCAAATGATCCAAAGCAAATATCGTTACCAAAACGGTGTCTTTTACCTGGAGTATTTACTGGAAAGAGGAGAGAAATAGATGAA
>JALWLO010000004.1 GCA_027084135.1 Campylobacterales bacterium
ATATATCAGAAAACAATATGGTAGAGCTTGTTAGAGATATACGAAGTTCACTTGGTTATATTGATGGTGAGTTTGCCACTTTTGCTTTGGATATCGGAAGTATCGAATATGACGCATTCATCAAAGCCGATGGTGAGTATGACTATGTACTAAACCTCTCAGCCTTAAAACATGTCCGAAGTGAAAAAGATCCCTATACCTTAATGAGAATGATAGATGTCAATATCTTTAATACAGATAAAACCATCTCCCAATCTATCCAAAAGAAAACAAAAAAATATTTCTGTGTCAGCACCGATAAAGCGGCAAACCCGGTCAATATGATGGGAGCAAGTAAAAGAATTATGGAATACTTTTTAATGAGAAGAAGCCTTGAGATACCTATCTCAACCGCAAGATTTGCCAATGTTGCCTTTAGTGACGGCTCTTTACTACATGGATTTAACCAACGAATAGAAAAAAGACAACCTATAGCCGCTCCAAAAGATATAAGAAGATACTTCGTAACCCCCAAAGAGAGTGGAGAGCTTTGTCTGATGAGTACGATCTTTGGAGAGAATAGAGATATATTTTTCCCAAAACTAAGTGACAAACTCCACCTCATAACTTTTGCCGATATAGCCGTAAAGTATCTACACAACATAGGATATGAACCCTATGAGTGCGAAAGTGAAGAGGAGGCAAGAGAACTGATAAAAACACTACCACAACAAAAGAAGTGGCCAGTTTACTTCTTTAACAGCGATACAACAGGTGAAAAAGATTTTGAGGAGTTTTATACCGGAGAGGAGGAGATAGATTGGGAGAGGTTTGAAAGTCTTGGAGTGATCAAAAATGAACCGATATTTGATGATCAAAAGCTTGAACAGTTCACTAAAACGATACAAAGACTAAAAGAGCAGGGTGCATGGCAAAAGGCTGAGTTAGTAGAACTTTTTAACTACATGATACCAAACTTCAATCATAAAGAGACGGGTAAGTATCTGGATCAGAGGATGTAGGGATGCAGAGATTTTTTGATATCGTTTTTTCCGGTGGTGCACTGCTGATTTTATCTCCGTTGCTTATACCGGTGGTCATCATCCTGAAGTTTACCGGCGAGGGTGAGATATTTTTTGTGCAACAAAGAGTAGGTAAAGACGGTAAGATGTTTGGGTTATTAAAATTTGCTACAATGCTAAAAGATAGCCCGAATATCGGTACCGGTACGATAACAACAAAAGATGATCCGAGAGTTTTGCCGTTTGGAAAAATTTTGCGAAAAACAAAGATCAATGAGCTTCCGCAGCTTATCAATATCCTTAAAGGTGATATGAGCGTTATAGGCCCAAGACCGCAAGACACACGATGTTTTATCGTGTTTGATAAGGAAGATCAGGAAAATATCAAAAAAGTCCGACCGGGATTATCTGGTGTAGGCTCAATAGTCTTTAGAGATGAAGAGAGTTTGCTGGATGTGGAGGATATGAAAGAGCGAGAGTACATATATGACCACATCATCTCTCCCTATAAAGGCAAATGCGAATCATGGTATGTCAAACATCAAAATATAGGGCTATATTTCAAGCTGATTTGGTTGACGATAGTGGCGGTTGTGAAGCCGAATAAAGTGATAAGGTTTGATGAGATGTATAATGATTTTCCGAAAATGCCTGATGAGCTTGAGAAGTTGTTTGAAAAAGTTCTCGAAGCGGTATAAACAAAAATGACATGAACCAACAATACTTTAAAATATAATTAGATATTTTTAAAACAAATTGTTTCACAGGCCAAAAAATGATGTATATAATGTAAGCTGGTAATGCAAAAAATCGCAGTAATTTATTGAAAAAAAAAAAAAAAATGACTTTGGGTAAAAAT
>JALWLO010000005.1 GCA_027084135.1 Campylobacterales bacterium
TATGAGGATTGGAATATCTCTGCTAGGACGATTGAAAAAGTCATCACCTCTAAGACCAAAGCAGTTATCATCGTGCATTTTGCCGGTTATCCTTGTCAGATGGATGAGATAGTAGGACTTTGTAAAGAAAAAAATATAGCACTTATTGAAGATTGTGCTCATGCACCGGGTGCGAGATACAAGGAACAGTCAGTCGGAACATTTGGTAAATACGGCTGTTTTAGTTTCTTTACCAACAAAAACCTCTCTGTCGGAGAAGGTGGTATGCTCACTACACAGGATGAAAAGTTGGATCAGCAGGCAAAATATTTTCGTTCACACGGGATGACGGCTTTGACTCTGGATAGACATAAAGGCAGAGCGATCACTTATGATGTGGCTCAGTCGGGACTTAATTATCGTATAGATGAGATGCGTTCAGCTTTAGGGCTTATACAGCTGGATAAACTTGCAGATGCAAATGCCAAGAGAAAGATTTTAGTAAAAAGATATATAGAAAGACTTTCTGGAGTTAAAGGATTGAGCATCCCATTTTTAAACCTAAACAATATAGAACCTGTCTATCATATATTTCCTATTTTACTCGATGAAAGTGTAGATAGGGTTGCGTTGATTGGCAAACTAAAGGAAGATGGTATTCAGTCGTCTATACATTATCCGGCATTTAAAGATTTTACTGCGTTTAAAGACATAGGACTAAATGAAGCTCCTGTTGCTGAAGATATAGCAAAGAGAGAGCTAACACTACCACTTTATCCTACTATGACTTTAGAGCAAGTTGATATGGTTTGTGAGAGTTTATTAAAGTATGTTTAGTAAATGTCGATATTTAGTATAATATTTTAATATTTAAGGTTAAAACAGATGAATGTATTAAGTTTAATAGGCAGAGATTCCGAACTTTTTGATGACGATATCAAAACGCATGAAAAAGAGCTTAGTGAGAAAGTTTCTTCTTCATCGTTTTTAGTTATCGGCGGAGCAGGCTCTATCGGTCAAGCAGTAACCAAAGAGATATTTAAAAGAAATCCCAAAAAGCTTCATGTAGTGGATATCTCTGAAAACAATATGGTAGAGCTTGTTAGAGATATACGAAGTTCACTTGGTTATATTGATGGTGAATTTAAAACATTTGCTCTGGATATTGGAAGTGATATATATGATGCTTTTATCAAAGCTGACGGAGCGTATGACTATGTACTAAATCTCTCAGCCTTAAAACATGTACGAAGTGAAAAAGATCCCTATACCTTAATGAGAATGATAGATGTCAATATCTTCAATACAGATAAAACCATCTCCCAATCTATCCAAAATAAAACAAAAAAGTATTTCTGTGTCAGCACCGATAAAGCGGCAAACCCGGTCAATATGATGGGGGCAAGTAAAAGAATTATGGAGTATTTCCTGATGAGAAGAAGCCTTGAGATACCTATCTCAACCGCAAGATTTGCCAATGTTGCCTTTAGTGACGGCTCTTTACTACATGGATTTAACCAACGAATACAAAAAAGACAACCTATAGCCGCTCCACAAGATATAAGAAGATACTTCGTAACCCCCAAAGAGAGTGGAGAACTTTGTCTGATGAGTACGATCTTTGGAGAGAATAGAGATATATTTTTCCCAAAACTCAGTGATAAACTCCATCTCATAACCTTTGCCGATATAGCCGTAAAGTATCTACACAATATAGGATATGAACCGTACGAATGTCAAAGCGAAGATGAGGCAAGAGAAATGATAAAAACACTACCAAAAGAAAAGAAGTGGCCGGTTTACTTCTTTAACAGTGATACGACAGGTGAAAAAGATTTTGAGGAGTTCTATAC
>JALWLO010000006.1 GCA_027084135.1 Campylobacterales bacterium
TATAAACCATTTGCTTCATAATACTTCTCAATCACACTATACTCGTCAACCAACCCAAACACCGAACAAAACTCTTTAATATTTCGCAGATAATTTAATCTCTCATCTTTTTCAAAACTCTTGAGTTCATGAGGTGTTACTACTTTTTTAATCATCAAAGTCGTCTCTTCTTCACTCTCCATGTTTACTTGTTCAAAACCTGCATTTTCATAAAATGTGATAGCATCTTTCTTTGCATCTACTATCTCTATCTTGCACCCTATCTTTGCCTGTGTTTGCATAGCAAGTATCTTTGCAAATGTCATCATGATAGAGCCGATCCCTTTCCCTTGCATCTGGTCAAAAACACAAAGTCTTGTGATTTTTAAAGCTGGTACGGCATAGGATAGATTTTGTTGTAATTGGGTTATATCTTTGATCTTTGAAAAACTATCATCTCTGTTTTGTACCGTAGCCAAAGAGATAGAGATATATGCATAGTATATACTGTCAATTTCTAATAAGTAAGTACGATAAAGCCCATCTTTTGAGTGTTTATATGCAAACTGGCGGATATATTCCAGTAAAGAAGTATGATTTTTACATGAGAAGTTTTTAGTGAGTTTTTTAGCTTCAGAGCGGGAAAAAGAAGATATCTCTACAAAAGAGGGCACTTGTTAAGATGCGTTTTTTCTAGTCAATGTTTGGATAGTCTGTAAAGAGTCGGATAAAGATTTTGACGATCTAAGAAATTGACTCTTTGCTATATGTCTATCCGATAATATAGTAGCTACTTTTTTAGCATCCTCACCACTTACAATAACACCTGACTCTTCTTTCGATTTTGGATTAATGTGTTTAATCGCCATATCTTCTCCTTCCCATATATTTGCATTTTAAGTCTATTATATCATAAATCGACCATTATTCATAAAACTGTATTTCTCAACAAACATATCAATCACATATAGACTCTATCAAATCAGTTTTTCCTTCTCACTTAAATTTGTTCTAGTTCGACATAGATATCCTCGCTACCTGCAGATAAGTTTGCTCCTATGATAATACCGATAAATGCAAGAGTATATCCGATAATAGCGGATTTGACATTTGCATCGACCAAAAATGAGTTTCCAAAAACGCTTTTAGTTTTTTCAAAAACAGCTGTCATACTTGATCCCCCACTTTTTGATTTATTTTAAGGATAGTATAAGCTACATAAAGGAGGAATAAAAAGTAAATAATATTTATGATTGCAAGAATGTTTGTATTTAATGTATCATAGTTGATCATATTTCGAAGTACTACTATAAAAAGTATGATATAACTTTTACTACCATATCTCTGTGATATTTTTCTATAGTGAAATAAAATATAGCCGGTTAACAATAGTTCTAGTATCATAAATAGATTTAGGATCACTTTATCACTCCACTATCGATTAGTACCATTAAATTTAATGTCACTCTCATAAATTTTATCCAAAATCACCAAAAATGGTGTATAATACAAAAAATCTTGGGAAAGGAGCAAAGATGAGAGCATGTCACTGCAACATACACTTTCACAGAGTAGCGCTTATCATGCTTGCGCTCTTTCACTATATCCCAAGATGTCCATACTACACTACATACTTCGCGTTTAGAAGAACCGGTGTCCATCCTCCTGTTATATAACCCAAATTCGTATTAGTTAGCACATCATCTGCATCTATCATTGGTGGTATTGGCAATCGCAGTAAATGCTCAACATAGCCTCCGGCTATGCCTGTGCTTTCCTACGATACCACTACACACCAAGCATAGATACATCTAATATACTTCCTAATACGAATTTAGGTTAAGAAAATTTCAATCAATACCTATTTATCAAAATTCATTTATCAGGAGGATAATCATGTCAACACTAGTAGTAGGATTTCCAAGAATCGGAGAGCAGAGAGAGTTAAAAAAAGTTTTAGAGGATTATTGGGCGAAAAAGGTGGAGTTTTCCAAAGTCGAAGAGGTTGCCAAAGATCTGAGAAAGAGACACTGGCACTACCAAAAAGATGCAGGTATAGAGTACATCAGCTCAAACGACTTTTCACTCTATGACAATATGCTAGATACTGCCATTATGCTAGGAGCTGTGCCAGAGAGATTTAGAGAGCTAAAGGGACAAGAACTCTACTTTGCAATGGCAAGGGGAGATGATAAGCGGGTAGCTATGGAGATGACAAAGTGGTTCAACACAAACTACCACTACATCGTCCCTGAACTATCGGCAAACGATACATACAGCCTCAATATCGACAAGATAAAGAGTGAGTATTTTGAAGCAAAATCACTTGGTATCAAGACAAAGATCAATCTCATCGGACCTATCACATTTCTCTCACTCTCAAAGAGGATAGATAGGGGTGAGCCGTTGGAGCTTCATGGCAAGATATTGCCTCTTTATGAGGAGCTTTTGGTAGAGATAGCCAAGTGGGACGATGAAATCGTCATACAGATCGATGAGCCGATATTTGTCAAAGAGCCTAGTACTAAGATGCTATCGCTCATCAAACCGACTTACGATAAACTCGCATCCGTTAGTACTAAGATCAAAATCATCGTAAGTACATACTTTGAACACTCCAATGAGGCTACAAAAGTCTTAGTACACACGCCGATCTGGGCGATAGGGCTTGACTTCATACACGGCAAAGAGAACTTTGACGCTCTTGAGACTCTCTCTCAAAGCGATAAGGTACTCATCGCAGGTGTAGTAGATGGGAGGAATGTTTGGAGGATCGATCTAAAAAAGAGTAGAGAGATTTTAGAGAAGATAGAGCATAGCTTTCCAAAAAATCGAACCATACTCTCTACATCATGCTCTCTGCTTCATACACCTTTTACCTTGAAGTATGAGGAAAAACTCGACAATGAGATAAAGTCGTGGCTTAGCTTTGCGGTTGAGAAGCTTGATGAACTAAAGCTTTTAAACCAACTCTACTTCCACGGTAGTACTAACGAAAAAATAGAGGAGATACTGGAGGCAAACAGCAGTAGAAAGGCTTCCGCTCAAATACACAACCAAGAGGTACAACAGAGAGTCTCATCACTTACAAAACTTCAACGAGAGGGAGCGTTTGAGGAGAGGATAAAGCTCCAAAGAGAGGAGATAGGTTACGGCACACTTCCCACAACCACGATCGGCTCTTTCCCTCAAACCGCTGAAGTGAGAAGAGCGAGAAAAGATCTCAAAACGGGGGCTATCGGCGAAGAAGCCTATAAAGCAAAAATGAGAGAGTATATCGATGAGTGCATCGCATTTCAAGAGGAGATCGATCTGGATATCTTGGTGCACGGAGAGCCTGAGAGAAACGATATGGTGGAGTATTTCGGGCAGATGCTGGAGGGATTTGCATTTACACAAAATGGATGGGTGCAGAGTTATGGTAGTAGATGCGTCAAACCGCCGCTCATCTACGGCGATGTGAGCAGACCAAAACCTATGACGGTAGAGTGGATCACATACGCCCAAAGCAAAACGGACAGAGTGGTGAAGGGTATGCTAACGGGTCCAGTAACCATACTCAACTGGTCATTTGTTAGAGATGATATAGAAAGAAGCGAAGTATCCAAGCAGATAGCGGTTGCGATATGTGATGAAGTGGATGATTTGCAAAAGAGCGGGATAAAGATCATCCAAGTGGATGAAGCGGCGTTCAAAGAGGGCTATCCGCTAAGAGCATCAAAGGTCAAAGCGTATGAAGAGTGGGCGGTAAGAGACTTCAAGATAGCAGTCTCTACGGCAAAGAAAGAGACTCAGATACACACCCACATGTGTTATAGCGAGTTTAACGACATCATCAAAACCATAGAGGCGATGGATGCGGATGTGATCTCCATCGAAACGGCAAGAAGTGGTAATGAGCTTCTAAAGATATTTAAAGAGGTGGGGTATAAGCAAGAGGTTGGTCCGGGAGTTTATGATATACACTCTCCGAGGGTACCGAGTGTAGAGGAGATAAAAACTCAGATCAAACTACTTTTAGAGGTACTACCCAAAGAGCAACTATGGATAAACCCCGACTGCGGTCTCAAAACCAGAAAGTGGGAGGAGGTGAAACCGGCTCTAAGAAATATGGTCATCGCTACTAAAGAGGTGAGAGGTGAACTGTAAAGCTACAAAGGGGATTTTCACTATAATCCCCTATGCAAAACTTCAAGATAGATGACCCCAAAAACAACTATAAAAATGTCGCTCACGCCTTCTTTCTCTCTCTATCTCTCACCATCGCCGAGCCATTTACCATCCTTCCGCTGATGATACACCACTTTTCACAAAGCACCTTTATAGTCGGACTTTTTGCTTCACTTCTTAGAGGCGGGGCTATCGTCATACAACTCTATGCGGCATTTCACGCCCAAGAGTACAAGAGAGTACTACCCTACATCAAAAGAGTCTTTTTGCTACGATTTTTTGCATGGTTTATGATAGGTCTCTCGATACTGCTCATCGGTGATAAAAACAAAACGCTTACCTTAGTACTGATGGGACTCTTTCTCTTTCTATTTTCATTTAGTGCGGGATTTGGAGCGATATACTTTAAAGAGCTTCAAGCCAAACTCTTCTCCAAAAGTTACCGCGGTAAAACGATGGCAAACAGAAACATAGCCGGTTCCGTCGCCTCTATCATCAGCGGTGGAGTAGCTGGATATATCCTCTCGAAAATAGATGCACCGATGAATTTCGGCTATCTCTTTGTGGCAAGTAGTCTCTTTATGCTGGTTGGTTTTTTGATATTCAGCAGTGCAAACGAACCGCCAAAAGAAAAGGTACTCAAAAAGGAGAAGAGCTTTAGAGAGTTTTTGCAAAATGCCAAAGCCACACTCAAAAGCGACAGCAGACTAAAACGGCAGATTATGTCGATGTTTCTTAGTTTTTCATATCTGTTAGCTATGCCGTTTGTGATACTCAAAGCAAATAGTTCATTGGTACTAAGCGGTTGGATGCTGGGTGGGTTTATCACGGTGCAGATGATAGGGAGTATCATAGGAAGCGGACTTTTGTGGAGGAGGATAGATAGGTACGGCTATATGCTCTTTTTGAGTTTTATGGTGATGATAGCGGCGATAGTTATGGCTTGGTTTGCATCCGGTACTATTTCGTACGCACTGGTTTTTCTACTCTTTGGAGTAGCAAAAGACGGTATCTCGATAGCCAATATGAACCTCATCATCGAAATCGCTCCACAGGAGAAGCGACCGCTATACACCGCCGTCTCCACAAATCTCTCATCATTTGGACTCTTTTTCCCGGTACTCGGAGGAGCACTGCTTGGGGTGTTTGGGAGTTATGAACTTATCTATCTGCTTACCATAGTACTACTTGGTATCGGAGCTTGGGTTGCATATGGATTGGAAGAAACAGATGGTGACCCGTAGGGGACTCGAACCCCTGTTGCCGGCGTGAGAGGCCGGAGTCCTAACCGCTAGACGAACGGGCCACAAAGTGGTTGTAAGGATATTTGAGCGGTGATTATAGACAAAATTTGCTTTAACAAACTTTAAAAAAGCCGATATAAAAAAAGAATTTGTGTGGGAAAATAATATGGCTTATCGGTGTGACAATTGCGGTGCGTTGATAGATGGTGTAGTTTGCAACTATTGTGGCGCAAGAAACGGTATCGATCTCAAAGAGGATAGCGACTACCAAGCACAAAGTGACCGCATCTGTCCCAATTGTCAAATCCCCCTAACGACTCATAAATTTACCGGCATATCAAACCTCTACATCGACAAATGCGACTCATGTGAGGGGATATTTTTTGATTTCGGCGAGCTTGAAACCCTTTTGAAAAAAGAGACCGTATATAAAGGCTACAAGGATATCCGCCTACAAGAGTCTATCCAAAACAACCCGCTCAAAACAGATACAACTATCCGTTACAAAGATTGTCCCGTCTGCGGTAAAAAGATGCATCGTCTCAACTATCAAAAGCGAAGCGGAGTTATCATCGGCAAATGCGCAGAGCACGGTTTTTGGCTTGATGCGGGGGAGTTGCGACGCATCATTGAGTGGATAAGTTTGGAGGGAATCAAAGACTTTTCTCCCGAAACCAAAGTTACACTCAAAGATATTCCTCCTACCCGAATAAAACGCCCATTATACGGTACCGATAGTCGGTTTAAAAGTGAGGGGATATTGATAGATAGTTTTATGCGTTATCTTTATGGGTTTTAACGCATTCATTTTCCAAAAAATTTTCCAAACATAAAACCTTTACACCAAAATTACCTTTTAACAACTCACCATCTTCTGTCAAAAATGCATCACAACCGTTTTTTATCGCACATCTTATCTGTAGCAAATCTTCAAAATCAACTCTCTTACCTTTTTGACACTTTTTTCCATACTCTTCCACAACCTCGGTAAATATCACATTAAAATTGTATATCTCAAAATTTTCACTTAATGCAGTGAAAAATTCCCATATCACTTTACAATCGGTTCCATTTTTGGAAGCAATATACTCAATGGTGGTCAAAATATCTTCATTAACGCATAAGATATCATATTGAAAGCAAATCTTTTCATATGCCTCTACCGCTCTTTTATGATTTTTGCGAGTCGGAAGAAGGATATCAAGCAGTATATTGGCATCTATGAAGATTTTACTCATACTTATCAGCTTTTATCTCTGTATATTTTTTATTTTTTACCTCATCGCCGCTACCAAATTTCCCTACAAAATCAAGCAAAGCTCTCTTTTTTTTCTCCGCCTCTTTTGCTTTTTTGGCTTCTAAGTAGGCTAAAAAGTCATCCTTGTACTTTTTGTCAATAAAAATGCCCTTCTCTTTTTTACTCTTTTTATCTATCAAAATCAAAATATCTCCGGTTACCTCACCTCTCGTAAAGTCGCGGAAAGAGACCTTTTCTATTGTCATAATTTGTACCTTTTTGACAATTATATCTATTTTGACATTATACTTTTGTTTTTCGATATTGTCAATTTTTGGGATTATTGTTAAAATATCGAAAACCCACTCTTCTCCACAAACATCTCTAACGCAAGGGTTCCCAAGTGAGAGTTACCGTATTTGTTAAGTGCCGGAGAAAAGGTGCATATCCCCATCTCACCCGGTACTACCGCAACTACACCGCCACCCACACCGCTCTTGCCCGGCAGTCCAACATGAAAGGCAAATTCACCCGAAGCGTCATAGTGTCCGCAGGTTAGCATCACGGCATTGATCCTTCTGGCTTGAGTTTTGGTGATATACTCTTTGCCTGTAACCGGATCGACTCCACCGTTAGCAAGGTAGAGCACACTTCTTGCTAACTCCCTGCTATTCATCGAGATGGCACACTGCTTGAAGTAGGTTTGGACAACCACTCTTGGGTCATTATCCAAATTATCAAAGCTTTTCATCAAATTTGCAAGAGAGAGGTTTCTAAAGCCGTGCTCCATCTCCGAAGTCGATACGACCGGATCAAATGTGATACTACTATCTCCTGCCAAATCCCTCACAAAGTTTAATACCACCTCAAACGCTTTATAGTCATCTCCGTAGTGGTTGATAAGAGTATCGGTGATAACGATAGCACCGGCATTTATGAAGGGATTTCTGGGGATGCCATGCTCATACTCTAACTGTACTAGAGAGTTGAAAGGATTGCCCGAGGGTTCCACACCAACCCGTTTATAAAGCTCTCTGCTATAGATATCGAGAGCCAAAGTAAAGGTAAAGAGTTTCGAAATACTCTGTATCGAAAACTTTACACTGCTATCGCCCACATGATACTCGTCGCCCTCTTTTGTGACGATAGAAAATGCAAATTGACGAGGATCTACCTCTGAGAGTGCCGGTATATAGTCTGCTACTCTTCCCTCTCCGTAGTGTTTGGTCACCTCTTCATATATCTCTTCTAGTATCTCTTGATAATCGATCATACCCTATCCTTATACGCTTCGTACCCGAACCGGCTCACCACCTCAATATTTCCATCCTCTCTCTGTACCGCAAGATCTGGCAGTTTGATACCGTTAAAGGTGGTGTTTTTGACGATAGTATAGTGTATCTGATCTTCAAATATCACCCTATCCCCCACCTTCAAAGGCTCATCAAAGCTATAATCCCCCATCACATCTCCAGCCAGGCAGGTATTTCCGGCAAGTCGGTAGGTGTAGGGCTTCTCATTTGGTTCACCCGCTCCTTGTACGGCTGATTTATAAGGCATGATGATGGTATCAGGCATATGTGCCTCGGCAGAGGTATCAAGGATAGCTATATCGATGCCGTTGTGTACGATATCTAAAACTTGTGCCACCAAAACACCGGTCTCCCAGCCGACCGCCTCTCCCGGCTCCAGATAGACCTGCACACCATACTTAGTACTAAACTCTTTTATGAGTCGTATCAATTTATCCACATCATACCCATCTTTGGTGATGTGGTGTCCGCCGCCGAAATTTACCCACTTTATACCGCCAAGAAACGCTCCAAACCTCTCCTTAAAACCTTTTAGTACTAACTCTAACTCATCAGCCCCCTGTTCACAAAGAGCGTGAAAATGCAACCCCTCTATACCATCTAGTTTATCTTCTTGAAAATCCTCCCTTTTGATGCCAAGCCTACTATATGGTGAGCAGGGATTGTAGAGTTCGACCGGTGAGGCGGAGACTTCGGGATTTACCCTAAGCCCACAACTTGCTTTGCCCTTAACTCGCTCTCTAAACTTCTCCCACTGTGCAAAAGAGTTAAAGACTATATGGTGACTCAGATCAGCGATCTCATCGATCTCACCCTCTTTGAAAGCGGGTGAGTAGGTATGGGTCTCTTTGCCAAAGTACTCATGAGAGAGTCTCGCCTCATACAACCCACTTGCACAACAGCCATCAAGATACTCACCAACCAAGTCAAAAACTGCCTTGAAAGCAAATCCCTTGAGTGCTAAAAGTATCTTTGCCCCACTCTCATCTTTTACATATTTTAAAAGTTCGAGATTTTTCCTTAGTTTATCTTCATATAGCAGATAGTAAGGTGTCTCCAATCTATTAGTACTAATGCTCAAAAATATATCCTTATCATAAACTTTCAAATCTCATACAAAGTACATCAACTATCTTTTTTCGTATTGTAGAATTCTCTATAGTTGTCAATTTTTTTATCAACCTTTTTTTAGAGATAGTTCGTATCTGCTGACAAAGTATGAGTGAAGGTTTTTGAAGCTCTTTTTCTAGTAAAACCTCATTTGGATAGACCCTTCTTCCCTCTTTTTTTGAAGTGATAGGGATGATAGTTACAACATCCAAAAGATTTTCATACTCATTTGAGATGATCAAAACAGGTCTCGTACCTTGCTGTTCTCTACCGATAGAGGGATTTAAGTCAGCTAGATAAACATCATATTGGTTCACGATTTACTCTCAAAATCACTATATTCAAATGCCTCTTCTATCTCTTTCATATCTTTTATATAAAGTTCATCTTTTGAGGCTTCTATCATCGCTTGTTTATAGTGCTCTTTTTTCTGTTTTTCTATTAGTAACTGCAGAGCATTTGAAACAAGTTCCGAAAAAGATTGGTATTGGCTAGTGATGTCATTTATCTCTAGCTTTTTAAATAGTTCTTCATCTATGGTAATAGTTTTTCTCAACATAGTATGTTCCTTTATCATACTATAATCATACCATAATCCACATTTAAACCAAAATCAGCATCAAAAGTAGTCAGCGATCTTCCAACCTTTTTTAACTGAGACATATCCCAAGATCATCACAACCAATAGAGTAACAGCTAAAGTTATCTCAGTCATAACTTAACTCCTTTAGATTATTTTGAAATTTTCCTAGTTTACTAAGTTTGTAAAAACACCAAAGGCATTGATAGCAAAAGAGACAGACAAGAGCACTGACAACAGACCATCGCTTTTGTAAGCATAAACCCAACTGCCACTTGCTACCGCTAAAAATATGAGCAACTTAACCTTGATAACTTCTACATTAGCTTTTATAATTTCTAACTCTTTCATGATTATACCACCATAATGTTTAGTACTATGTTAGCAAAAAAGATACAATTTGTAAAATAATATTTCATTTTGAAATATTATTTTATCTTAATGGTCATACTCCTCCAAAATCCTCTCCAAACTTCGCAGATATCCACCGCCAAATGCCCTCACATGCACCAATAGCGGATATATCTGATAGAGCTTCATCCTCTCCTCGAAAAAGCCCTCATCTATGGGTGAAACCGCATCGTACTCTTTATAAAAAGTTTCGCCGAGTGTATGAAACATAGCGATAAACGCCAACTCCACTTCGTATGAAGCGTAGTAGATCGCCGGATCGATGAGTGCCGATAGAGAGTTGGAGCGGGTGAGGAGATTGCCACTCCATATATCGCCGTGTATCAGAGACGGTCGTCTAGGCTCTATCAGGTAGTGATGAAGCTCATCTGCAAGCCTTAAAACTCTCTCGTACAACTGCTTTGGAAGCATCCCCTCCTCATAAGCTCCGTGAGCAAACACCTCTACCCTCATCTCTTTGTAAAACTTCACCCAACTTTTACGCCAGCTATTTGGCTGTATAAACGGACCTATCGTCGTATCGTACGAAAAGCCGTATTTATCGGCACTCACACTGTGCAATGCGGCAAGCTTACGGGCTATCTCCTTTTCGCAAGAGGTGTTACAACTGCCGTCATTTGGGATATATTCAGTAATGAGAAAGTGTTTATCCAGATATATCACTCCGGGTACCGGCATATCGCTATACTCTGCTAAGTAGCGTAGCATCTTTGCCTCTATCTCTAAAAGATCTGATTTTTGCGAATGCTTCACTGCAAATCGATCATCGCAGTTAAAAACCTCAGCTACGGAGTTTCTGGCTATCGGTACACATTTTGATATCTTAGTACTAAGTAACTTTTGAACTATCTCTCTCATTAATGCTCTTTAAGAAGTTTTAAATATTATACACAAAATTAAACCCAAATTTTGGTTTAGAAGGACTTTCATGAGATCGATACTCTTTGTATGTCTGGGCAATATCTGCCGCTCACCCCTCGCTGACGGCATCGCAAACAGATATGCCAGAGAGCTTGGACTGGATATCTATATAGATTCTGCCGGTACAAGCGACTGGCACAAAGGCGAAGCACCCTGCGAACACTCCATCAAAATAGCCAAACAAAACGGTGTCGATATCTCAGGACTCAGAAGCCGTCCTATCTGCCCACAAGATCTCAAAGAGTTTGAGCTTATTATAGCGATGGATAGACAAAATAGAAGCGACCTTCTAAGCTACGGCTTTGAAAATGTCAAACTGCTCGGAGATTTCGGCGGACTTGGTGGAGCGGATGTACCTGACCCCTTTTACTTCAAAGGATTTAGCGGATTTGAGAAGGTGTATGAGATGATCGATAGGGGTGTGAGAGATATTTTACGGAGTAGCTAATGAAGATACCGTTTGGAAAATATAAAAACCGTGACATTGATGTGCTGGAAAACGATCTCTCCTATGCACAATGGATCGTCTCTCAAAAGTGGGTCGAACAGAAGTATCCCGATCTTTATGCTGAAATCGTACAAATAGTCGAAGAGGGCTTAAACAATCTAAGCCACCAAGCACTTAACGCCAAAGAGAATTTTCTCCTCTCAATCGCCCTCAAAGAGGAGAAGATTGAAAGCTTTGATGCCTACCCCCTCTCACTGCCTGTCGTCAAAAATCTCGATCGCACACTGCTACATCCCCATGTCACCTACATCATCGGAGAAAACGGGAGCGGAAAATCAACCCTGCTCGAAGCACTTGCCATCACCCAAGGCTTCAATCCTGAAGGTGGTACGGTCAACTTCACATTCTCCACCCGTCCCTCTCACTCTGATCTATACCAATACCTCCGTGTTGCAAAAAGCCACAAACGACCCAAAACCGGCTTTTTCCTCCGGGCAGAGAGCTTTTACAATGTCGCTACCGCCATCGAAGAGCTTGACAATGATCCAATGGGAGGATCAAAGATCATCAACTCCTACGGCAAAAAATCCCTCCATGAGCAATCCCACGGTGAATCCTTTTTTTCGCTGATGAAATACCGATTCGGTGATGAGGGGCTCTATATCCTCGATGAGCCTGAAGCGGCTCTCTCACCCAATAGACAAATGGCGATGCTCTCATTAATACATGATCTTGTTAGAAGGGGATCGCAATTTATCATCGCTACACACTCCCCTATCTTACTCTCATATCCTAGTAGCACGATCTATGAAATAAGAGAGGGTGGGTTAACTGAAATTGACTATGAAGAGAGTGAAACATTTCAGGTAACAAAACGCTTTTTGAATGATTATCAGCATATGCTAGAGATACTTTTAAGTGTAGAGTAATCTCATTATCAGCCTACTCCACCCTCCTCAGCAATCCATCCAGCCACATTGTAGGCAAGACTCTTTTGGCAAATGCAAAAAAGTAGGTGGGTTTCGTTACGAAGTATCTCTCTTTGGGTCGGGGAGAGTCAAGGGCGTGTTTGAGTGCTTGATAGACGGCATCGCTACCGAGCGTAAAAGGTGCATCTTCGCTACTCTTGAGTGCTTTTAACTTCTCTTTGTATGCATCTTTGAAGTATGAATTTTCTCTATCGATATGTTCCAAAAACTTTTTGAGGGCATTTTTTCTAAAGTCGCTTTTGATGGGACCCGGCTCTATAAGTGAGACAAATATCCCGCTACCTTTTAGCTCAAGTCGCATTGTATCGCTTAAGCCTTCAAGTGCATATTTGCTGGCATTATAAGCACCGCGAAATCTCAAACTCACAAATCCAAGCACCGAGCTGTTTTGCACGATTCGTCCATGCCCCTGTTCCCTCATCATCGGCAAGATCTTGGCAGTTAGTTCGTGTGTTCCGAAGAGATTTGTCTCAAACTGCTCTCTTAAAACCTCTCTACTTAGATCTTCCACCGCTCCGGGTTGTCCATAAGCACCATTATTAAAGAGGGCGTAGAGTTTGCCTCCTGTCTGCTCCCTCACCCACTCTACCGCCTCCTCTATACTCCTGCTATCAGCCAAGTCAAGCTTATAGGCTTCAAACCCTTCCTCTTCTAATCGTTTTACATCTTCATCTCTGCGTGCGGTCGCAAATACTCTAAATTCATCTTCTCTCAACGCTTTGGCACAGTAGTAGCCGATACCGCTACTGCATCCTGTGACTAAAACCTCTCTCATGGGCAGTTCTCGATACACACTTTTTTAGTTTTGATCACTCCTCCATGCGCTACAAAACACTCATCATATAAACTTTCACACCCACAGTCAAGTTTACACATCTCACTCTCCGCCTTTAGTCTCTCCACCTCAAGAGAGGGCTTTTGGGGTGGTCTGCCTATATATAGCGGATATGGATCATACCAAAAGGGACGATATCCGCATCCCCGATAGTGATGATAGGGAGATGCAAAACAGAAATCATCATAAAAACCGCTCATATAGTAAAAGTCTCTCTCAAATTGAGCTCTCCTTAGCGCTCCCGTATAACTCTCAAGCTCCTTGACATAAAGCTTCATCTTTTCATCATAGCGTTTTTGGGCGATTTTCCACGCTTTTGGCTGACAGCTTTGAAATGCTGTTTGACACTTTGCCTTGCAACTCTCGCGCTTTTGAGCGCATACAGCTTTAGCCACCGCCAAAGCTTCACTATCCATCGGAGCTACATACTCTTTGACAACCTTGTATTTTGGAGAGCATGCACTCAAAAATAGAACAATAAAAAACAAAATCACACTTCTCATAATCGACTCCTTAGGCTTCTTACTATAAGTTTACCAAAAAATTGTGGATTAAAGTAATCTGAAAAAAAGTCGATATTAAATATATTAAATTAAAAAGGGAATAGTATGTCAATCAAATACGCTTTTATATTGATATCTACAGCTTTAGTACTACTATTTAGCGGTTGCGGTGAGATAAAAAGTGCTGCCACAATGGGTGCATCAGAGGGTAGAGGTATGGGCTCTTTGACTTTCAATGAAGACCAATCTCTCAAAGATATCCTCAAAAACCAAAACTTTAGTACTATCGTGATGGATCTCGATAAGTTTCTTAACGGTGAAGAGAGCACTCCTAATGCTTATGAGATCGATATGGCTTTTAGTACTAGCCGTGTTGAAGTGGTTGCGGATTGTCAAATCGTACAAGCAAAATATAAAGTAAGCGGCGATGAGCTAAGTTTCTCAAAAGTATCGATAAGACCGGCAACAGAACTGCCGACTTGCAAAGAAAGTGAAAGAGCCGATGACGCTGTATATAACTTTTTCCAAAACAGCTATACACTCAAAAGCATCAACAACGCCTCTATCACGCTTCATAGCGATGATGTCGATAGTGATGTTACGCTCGTAACAAAATAGCTCTATTTTGAAGAGCTATTCTCTTTGGCAAACTCAGGCGTACAGAAGATACCGCAATGGCATACGCCTTTCTCAGGTATCTCCTCATTGATAGCCGGTTTACACGGGCAAATCCTATCGTCCGCACTTTTATATTTGCCCTCTTTTTTCTCATCCGGTACTACCATAAAACATGGGCAAAATCTTTTTCCGTATAAAAGTTTGTGTCTAGCCAAACCCATGATGATAGCTTCATTGACTTCTGGATTAGGGTTATACACCCAACCAAACTGATCACACACTTTATCAGTAAACTCTTTGGTTTTTTCAAGCTCCTCCAAAAACTCCGGACTCTCCATATCTATGCTTTTCATCTATCAAACCCTTTCAACTGTTTTGGAGATTATAGCATTTTTTTTACTAAATAGAACAAATTTACTCTTTTTTCATCATTTTCATCTTCATCGGTTTTGCAAAGTCCTTTTTAGCAACCTCTAAAGTTTCACTAAAACGCATCACTTTACCGCCGTTTTCTTTAGCAAACTTTTCTGCCTCCGCCTTAGTACGAAAAGCATATTTACTCACACCGCTCATCGTACCCTTTTTACTGCTTCCTACTACATAAAAGGCACTCTTTGCATCGATAAATTTGAGAGAATTGGTATCAACCACCTTGATATCAGTGACTTTTTTCCCTTTTCTCATCACATCCGCCAAGCAGTGGATAGAGCAGAACTGTGTCACTTTACCGTCAACTTTTGCCGCATGGTTGGTTTTGTAAAACATAGGGAGTTTCATACCGCAGTTCGAGCAGTGGAGTCTATTTTCACCCTTTTGTAAAATGGCAGCTTGATCCATCGGTACACTCTGAAACATCTTGCCCATCTTCATCATCTTAGCGTGTTTGTGAGTGTGCATAGCCTCTTTGGAAGAGCAACCGACTATAAGCCCGATAACCGCTAGTACTAGTACTAATCTTTTCATAACAGATACCTCCTTTTTTTGGTGGAGAAATTTTACGAAGTTTGTGTTAAGTAGATGTTAACCCGATTAGGATTAACTAAGCTCCTCCACAACCCAAGGAAGTCCGCTTCTGTTTAACTCCTCCATAAAAGGATCGGGATCAAACTGCTCCATATTCCACACTCCACTCTTCATCCACACTCCTTGAGCCATAAGCTTCGCCCCTATCATCGCGGGAACTCCGGTCGTGTAACTCACCGCTTGAGAAGAGGTCTCTTTATACGCCTCCTCATGATCGCATACATTGTAGATGTAGATCTTTCTCTCTTTTTTATCTTTGATACCGGTAGCTACGATACCGATGTTTGTTTTGCCTTTGGTTCTGGCACCAAGAGTTTTGGGGTCTGGCAAGAGAGTCTTTAGAAACTGTATCGGTACTATCTTGCACCCCTCGTGCTCTACCGGCTCAATTCCTAGCATCCCGACATTTTCGAGGCACTTCATGTGCGTCAGATAACTCTCTCCAAATGTCATGAAAAATCGTATCCTCTTAAGCCCCTTGATATGTTTGACAAGACTCTCCATCTCCTCATGGTAGAGCAGGTAGCTATCTCTTTTCCCGATTTGCGGATAGTCCCAAACCATCTTTATCTCCATCGGCTCAGTCTCTATCCACTTGCCCTCTTCCCAATATCTCCCCTTCGCACTCACCTCTCGTAGATTGATCTCAGGGTTGAAGTTTGTAGCAAAGGGATAGCCGTGATCTCCGGCGTTGCAGTCAAGTATGTCGATGTAATGTATCTCATCAAAGTAGTGCTTTTGAGCGTATGCACAAAATACATTTGTAACACCCGGATCAAAACCGCTTCCAAGAAGCGCCATGATGCCGGCATCTTTGTACTTTTGGTCATAAGCCCACTGCTCTTTGTACTCGAACTTTGCGGTATCGGGATGCTCATAGTTGGCGGTATCGAGGTAGTGGGTATTTGTCCTTAAGCATGCCTCCATGATAGTCAAGTCTTGGTAAGGAAGAGCGATGTTTAGCACGATATCCGGTTTTATCCTCTCTATCAACTTTACAAGCTGATCTACACTATCGGCATCAACTTCGGCAATATCGATATCAACACCGTAACGCTCTTTGATCTCATCTTGATACTCCTTACAACTCTCTAGCCTTCTACTTGCAAGGGTAATCTTCTCAAATACATCACTATTTTGCGCGCATTTGTGAACTACAACTCTACCCACTCCACCGGCACCGATGATCAGTACATTTGCCATAACCACTCCCTATCTTTTATATTTCTTTAAAACAGTACCACTCTCAAACGGCTTCGCTGTGGTACCCAAAATCAGAGATTTTGACCACAACGCTGCAGAGGTTGTTCGAGTAGTACTACTTTAAAGAAAAGCAAATTATAACGAAAATTTGTTTCTAAATAACTCACTTTTATAAAATTAGTACTAACTTAGTTAAATATTATTGCCAAAATTAAAAAAAATTACTAATCTAATAGCAAAGAAATACAAAAAAAGGATACAAAAATGAGAAAGTATCTCTTAGTACTAATCGGATTGGCTCTCTTCATAGGATGTGGCGGTGAAACGACTGCTAGAGTAGGAGTTACGCTAAAAAACACATCTTCAAACTACAAAACCCAATCTGCAAGAGATGTGAAACTCGATATCATCGGTTCCATACCGATAAGTTCGGGAAGAGCACTTGATATCGTGATTTCAAAAGATGGGAGATTTGCCTATGTTGCTACCGGTGAAGGTGTGGAGATATTTGACATAAGCTCTCCAGAGTCTCCAAGTAGAGTCTATGATAGAGATTTGGACGATTTTATCAACAGAGTGGAAGTGATCGACGGTATATTATATGCTGTATATGAGCCGCGCAACGGAGAGGGCTACTACACCGTAAATGCTTTTGATGTAGATAATAGCTACTATCCAAGATATCTTGGAAGAAGAGAGGGTAGATACGGTACTCCTCACTACCATATAAAAAGAGATCACTACTACTATGAGTTGAATAATGAGGGACTCGAGATCTATGCACTTTCAAACAGTCATGTTGCCAAGAGAGTAGGTAGAGTATATCTCGGAGACTACGCTTATGCATTGGCACTTAAAGGCAGATATATATTTGTAGCAAACGGACTAGACGGCGTTACGATCATCAGAAGCAGCATCGGTTACGGCTCGGTAGGAAGATTTATCTCTACTTCTAAGAAGTAGAATTTTCCTCCCTCTCCCAAAACACTATACCCACCTTATCTATGTGTCTTTTTAACTCCTTGTTTTCTATCTCATCATAGTTTGTCATATCCACTTCATAGGGAAGCTCTAACTTATCTATCTCTAGTGAAATCTTTAGTAACTCTTTTAAGTTTCCACCATCCATCACGAATGCAAAGTCTATATCACTCCCCTCTCTAAAATCTCCCTTAGCCCTTGAGCCAAAGAGTATCACTTTTTTGATATTGTCAAATGATGAGAAAACTTTTTTTAGCTCCGAGATGACACTGTCGCTTAAACCATACATCACAACTCTTGCTCAAGTCTCTCTCTTAATTCGATAAACTTATCTACATATTGACTGAAAACCAGCTCTATGATCTCATCTATAACCTTTTCATCATAGATATGAGAAGTGAGATTTCTACTTTTTATCATCTCCAGCCATATATCCCCGCTACTTATGAGTCCTAGTGAATAAGCCTTTTTTATGCTGTCTCTTGAGCCGTAGAGTTGCTCACAGTTTCCTTGAAAAAGCAGAAAGTCTTTTAATACCTTCCAAGAGAGATCAAATGTAAACTCAAAAGCTTGCACAAAACCCTGCTTCTCAAGGTATGAAAGCTCTCTTGTTTTCAAAACTGTTACGGCATCTATAAGCCTGTCTAACGCCTTCTTATAGTTTTGAAACCGTTGTTTCCATCTTATATCTTCAGCCATTTTAGTCTCTTTTGCTTACCTCTTGGCAGAGTTTTACAAAGTACTTGGCATTCTCTACCGGTACATCCGGAAGTATCCCGTGTCCGAGGTTAAAGATATGTCTGCCCTCTTTCATCGTATTTGCTATGCTTGTTACACACTCTTTAGTCGCCTCTTTCGAGTAGAGACGGCACGGCTCCATATTTCCTTGAAGTACATAACGATCTCCAAGATGCTTCTTCGCCACAGCCATCGGCGTACTCCAATCCACGCCAAATACATCAAAATCCCCATCGATCTCATCAAGATAGATAGCGATACCCTTTGGAAACATGATGATAGGGATATGAGGATATTTGGACTTGATGTATGAAGCGATCTCTTTCATATAGTTCCAGCTAAACTCAAAATACTTGCTCTTCTCCAAAGCCGATGCCCAAGAGTCAAATATCTGCACTACCTCGGCTCCCGCCTCTATCTGCATCTCTAGGTAATACTTCAGCACCTCCGTCACTTTTGCAAGTAGCTTATGCATAAACTCAGGGTTTGCGTACACCTCTTTTTTCACGATCGAGTAGCTCTTGCTTCCTTGCCCTTCGACCATATAGGTAGCAAGCGTCCAAGGACTTCCGGTAAATCCAATGAGAGCCTTATCATCGGGCAGTCTCTCTTTTATCAGCCTAATCGTCTCATAGACATACTCTAACTTCCTGGCCGCTTCCTTGCCACCAAGAAGCCCGTCCAAAGCCTTCTCATCTCTGATAGGTTTTGCAAAAACAGGTCCTTCACCTTTGACAAAGTCAAGCTCCATACCCATCTCATTTGGCACAACCAGTATATCGCTAAAGAGTATCGCAGCATCTACTCCTAGTATATCTACAGGCTGAAGTGTCACTTCGCACGCTCTCTTTGGATCATGACAAAGAGAGAGAAAATCCCCCGCCTCCTCTCTCACCTTCATATACTCAGGCAGGTATCTCCCCGCTTGCCTCATCATCCATACCGGTGTATAAGGTGTCTTCTTCCCGAAACAGGCATCTATAAATATCTTACTCAATGTTTACCCCCTCCCTTATGCATAAAATAGAGTCCAAGTGACAATGCCAATATACTACCGGCAAAGTATAGCATCTCTTCGGCACCGGCAAATTGCGTATGCAGTATTCTTTTGAAAAAACTCACAACCAATACCATCACAATCACTTTTGCCAATTTATCTTTCAGTTCATCGAGTGAGTGAATCTCTAGTATCTTTGAGGCTCCTTTTTGAGCGATATCTATCTCCGAAATAAAGAGTTCATACAGACCAAAACCGAAGATAAACATCACTATCGCCATGAGATAGAGATCCACCGCACCTATAAGTCCTCCGACTATATCTTCATGAAAATGCTCCGGATGTGCATGAGATGTGTATGTGTGAAAAACCAGCTTCACCACATCCCAAATATCTACACTTGCAACGATAAACAGCACCATACCGCCAAGCATACTAAAGATCACGGCAAAGAGTACGAAAAATCGACTATTCCAAAGTCCCCATTCAAAAACTCTCTCTACGATCCCCTGCTCTTTCATAGGTTTATCGTTATACTCTGACATTAGATATCCCCCTCTAACTCTATCCACTTTTGTGCTATTCTTAATGCGTTTGTAGCAGCACCGACCCTCACCTGATCCGCTACATTCCAAAAGTGCAGGATATTGTTTCGATATAGATCTTTTCTAATCCTTCCGACATATGTTTGATCGGTTCCGGTTGCGGTTACCGGCATCGGGTAAACGCTATTTTCCAGATCATCAACCACTACTAAGTTTTCAAAACTCTCAAACGCCTCTTTGACTTGATTGAGGTCGATATCGACACCCTCCTCAAATGTAACGGTAATAGACTCGCTATGGCTCCTTAGTACCGGGACTCTGACGCAAGTTGCGGCGACCTCCATCTCTTTGTGGAGTATCTTTTGGGTCTCATTGACCATCTTCATCTCCTCTTTGGTAAATCCGTTTGACTGGGGAACATCCACCTGCGGTATGACATTGAGCGCTATCTGATGGGCAAACGCCTCATGCTCACTCTCATCGAGCCTAAATGCAAAAAAGTCTTGCATCTGCTGTACTAACTCCTCCATACCCTTTTTACCGGCACCGCTGGTTGCTTGGTAGGTACAGACATCCACCCTCTTTATCCCGTAAAGGTCATCAAGCGGTTTAAGTGCTTGTACCATCTGGATCGTTGAGCAGTTTGGATTTGCAATGATACCCCTCTCTCTCCAGAGTGCTATATCCTTTGGATTTACCTCCGGTACCACAAGCGGTACATCTCTATCCATCCTAAAGTGAGAGGTGTTGTCTATCACCACCGCACCGGCATCTACGGCACACTGCGCAAACTTAGCCGAAACGCTCCCACCGGCACTAAAGAAGGCGATATCTATCTCCTCCTCTTCAAACACTTCACAGGTAAGCTCTTTGACCTTTATCTCCTCACCGCAACACTCTATCGTTTTACCTACGCTTCTGCTACTTGCCAATGGTACTAACTTGGCGATAGGAAAATCGTGCTCCTCAAAAAGCTCATAAAACTCCTCTCCTACCGCTCCGGTAGCACCTACGACCGCTACATTAAACTTTCTCATAAAAACTCCTAAATCTCAATATTGTACTTCTCTATTTTTCTCTTTAGTACCGGGATTGCCATACCGAGCGCCTCTGCACACGCTTTAAGCTCATAGTTTGTCTCTTTTAGCATCTCCTCTATCAACTCTCTCTCTAGCTCTTTGATACCCTTTTTACTCTTTCTGCTCTCCAAAAAGAGATCTCCCGGCTCTATGGTATCCCCTTCACAAAGTATCGCCGCTCTCTCCACCACCGAGAGAAGCTCCCTGATATTGCCGGGCCAATCATATTCCAAAAGCGCCTCTTTGGCATTATCGCTTAGAGACTTCTTCTCCATTTCATACTTGCGACAAATCTTATAGAGATACTCTTCAGCAATATCGACTATCTCATCCTTTCTCTCTCTAAGCGGTGGGATTTTGATAGGGATAGTATTTAAACGATAGTAGAGATCCTCTCTAAACTCTTTATCCTCTATCTTCTCTAAGATATTAGCGTTTGTAGCGGAGACGATCCTCACATCGATCGGTATCGGTTTTGTTCCACCCACTCGCACAATCTCCCTCTCTTGCAAAACTCTTAGAAGCTTTGCCTGAAGGCTCATCGGCATCTCGCCTATCTCATCCAAAAAGAGCGTTCCGCCGTTTGCCACCTCAAACTGCCCCTTTTTGGTAGCGGTTGCGTCGGTAAACGCCCCCTTTTCGTAGCCAAACAGTTCACTCTCTAGGAGATTTTCAGGAATCGCCGCCATATTGATAGCGATAAAGGGCTTGGCATATCTCGGCGATCGGTCATGCACCTCTTTGGCAAATAGCTCTTTTCCGACACCGCTCTCACCAAGAAGCATCACAGAAGCGTCGCTCTTTGCCGCTTTGTTGATGATATTAAGTATCCCTTCAAGCGCTTTTGAGTGTCCGTAAAAGCGCTTTCTTCTATCGCTTCCCTGCTTTCTGCGCTCTATTTTTACCTTTCTGGTATCGGGCGCTCCTACCCGCCTATCTTTGAACTCCCCTCTCTTTTCGCTTTTGCTTTGTATCTCTTTCACTTTTGCGGCTCTCTTGATCGCTTTGACCAGATCCTCTATCTCAAACGGTTTGGTGAGAAAATCTTTTGCTCCAAGACGCATCGCTTCAACCGCTTTATTGAGGGTGGCATTGCCGGTGATGACGATAAAATCGCATGCAAACTCAACCGCTTTGATGAACTCCAAACCATCCATCTTAGGCATATTGATATCGGTTACGATGAGAGAAAAGGTATCATCAAGCTTCTTGAGCGCATCTACGCCGTTTTTGAAAGTTACCACTTCAAACTCATCATACTCTTTGAGTGCAAGTTCGAGCGATTTTCTCATATTGATATCATCTTCGACGATCGCTATCTTCATCTCTATCCTCTTTCTATAATTGGGGAAAATTATACCAAAATGTAGTTAAACAGTGATTTTTTCTATATTAAAACTAAAGGTAGAGCCTTTATGCGGTCGGCTTTCGATATGGAGAGTTAAGTTATGAAGTTTGAGGATATATTTGACGATATACAGACCCACGCCTATAGAGTTATCCCAACTAAGTTCATCCACTCTAAAAAATCTTTTTGTGATATTTTCGAGGTGTTTTTTCTCAATACCTATTCCCCTATCGATGATACTCACTTTACCATCCTTAACCCTCACGACCACCTCATCTTCAGAGTATTTTAACCCATTTTCGATAAGATTGATAAAAAGATTGTCAAACATACCTCTATCCGCTCTTATTTTGACATCATCAGCATCTATGATGACCTCTCTATCTCTGTACTTTTGTAATAAAGTATCTTTCACCTCTGTTATCAACGGTATTAATCGAAACTCACTCACATTTGGCAAGGATGTTTCATTCTCGAGTTTGATGGCAAGAGATAGTCTATCTATCATACTACTAATCTTTTGGGAATTGTTCAAAATTTTATCCAAAAATCTTTCTTTTATCTCGTCACTGAGTTCTTTATCCTCTTTGAGACTTTGGGTATACCCCATGATAGCGGCAACGGGATTTTTAAACTCATGGCTGATAGCCGATATGATGTCACTTTGCTTTTTGTTTAAGAGCTTAAGTTTTTTTGTATATTTGGCTTTCTGTTTATCTCTCTTTTTGAGTTTTCGAGAAACTTTATTGATGCTTTCATAGATATCTCTAAACTCTTTACAGCAGTTAGGTGCGTCAAACGCACTCTTATACTGTTTCTTGAGGAGATTTTCCAAAGATTTTTTTACTATTTTAGCATCAGTGCTTATCTTCGACTTTAACCTAAGGCTCAGCCAAAACCCAAGCCCCAAAGCGATACCAAAAAGCGCCACCATCTTTAACCATAGCTCTATAAACTCCCTTTTGATACTCTCTAACGAGTAGGCCATTCTCACAAATGAGTTATCTTTTAGCCTTTTGGCTACATATAAAAAATCTCTTTTAAGACTATTGGAGTATCTAGTACTAAAACCAAAACCGTTACTTCGAGCTATTTGGATCTCCGGTCTAAAGGAGTGATTATCCATCCCCTCTATCGCTCTGCTGTTTTCATATAAAACCGTTCCATTTTTATCTATGATAGTCACCCGAACACCCGTTTTAACTTTGATCTCTTTGATCGTTTTGTCGATATCCTTTAGCTCATCTTTCATACTCACAAACTGCTCTATCATATTTTGAAGCATCACTTTGTGATTATCTATTTCGATATTTTGAAGTAGATAGTAGCCTATGATAGAACCAAGAAAAAATATAAAGATAAAAATAAGTAGGAGATTTTTAAAAAAGAGTTGATTGAGTCTAAGCAAAATAGCTTCCCCCAAAAGTATCTCCGCCGATAAGGCGGAGATTGGGATAAAGCTTAGAAGTCACCTTTGGCTGCTTTATCCATAGCGCCATAAACGGTATCTCTTACTTGTTCAGCCATCTTGAGCATATCATCGGGAAGTGGCTTTCCACCATGTATCATAAGCCCCATATCCATAGTGTAAAGCCATCTGTCACCGTTATCATCCTCTTGAAGCATAATACGACACGGCATAAAAGCACCATACGCCATAGAGTAGTCTAAAAATTTCTTTGCTATTGGTCTAGAACAGAGTGAAAAAATTCTTGTATATTTTGTTTTTGGACCACCTTCCTCTAGTGGAGAACCGTTAAACATCGTTACATCACCGACGAGTTGCATATTTCCGTCACTTGCAACATTCTCTATGATATCTTTGATATCATCATTACTTACATCCGGGCTAACTTTCACCTTTCTAACCATTGCATCAGCAGAGTTGCCTGTCTCAAGCACTTTGTTAAACATATTCATATATAGACCCATCGCTTGCGGATCCAAACTCTTAGCTTTTCCTATAACTCCACCAAACTTTACAAAAGCAAATATGAGTGCAGCTACAACCACTAGCCCTATAAAGGCAAAAATAGTCCTAAGTATTCCCATTTTCCATCCTTTCTATTCTCTTATAGTCACCTATAAGTTTTTTTTATTTAGTACAACTATTGTTAAGTGCTTATTATATGCAACTTTAGCTTTATATTACTTTAGCAGGGAGAGTTAAACTCTCCCGTCGTTTAAGAGAAGATCGGTAGTGATTTGCCATTACTAAACTCTCCGTTACTTAGCCACTCAAACATCGTAGCCATATAACTTCTAGCTGAAGTAGTAGGAACAATAGCGCTGTTTGCTAGCATCTCATGCTCTTTAGTACTAAAGGTAGGCATCTTTCCGTATATACCGCCTTTTACCGCACCGCCGAAAACAAAGGCGATACCACCCCAGCCGTGATCACTGCCTCTGTTTGTATATGATTTTAGTGTTCTACCAAATTCCGAAACGGTAAAAGTTGTAACCTTTTCATATACTCCAAGCTGTTTTAGGACTCTTTTAAATTCACCCAAAGCACTATCTAACATAGCAACTTTATGACCCAGATCCATCTTCTCTCTACCTACTCCCAAGATGTGGTCATGCGTATCCCATCCACTATCTTTGACAAAAAAGACCTGTCTTTTCGGTGCGCCAAGCTCTTTTCTCATAGCTATAAACTTTGCGACCGTTTCAAGCTGTTTTGCAAGTCTCATCTCTTTGTCACTTAGATCAAAATAGCTATTGATATATTTGGTACGAACTTTTTTAGTGATGCCTTTTGGATCATTTAGTACACCAAATATCTCATCATAAGCTATCAAGGATTCTATCTCTCCACCGCTTTGAAGCGGATTTTGACCGCCGAGAGAGATATTTGTAAGCGGATGCTTCTGCATATCAGAAAATTTCGCAGCCCATCCGATATCTTTCTCTACACTCATCCAAGCTTCTTGCTGACTCACATGGCAAAATAGGCTATCAGGCAGCTCAACCGTAGCTTTACCGGCTCTTATCGCCTCTATCTCACTGCCGTTTATCGGTGAAGTAAGCACACCGACATTTGCTACTATTGCCATCTCTTTTGAGTTATAGAGTCGTTGCATCTTTTTCATATTTGGATGCAGTGCATAAGCGGTATTTCTAAGGTCTAAAAGAGACTCTTTAGCAAGAGCCAACCCTTTTCTAACTGCCCTATAGTCTCTGTAAGCTTTGTGGTTATGTTTAGGTACAAGCATATTGAAGCTATCGGCACCACCTTCAAGCAAAACGCAAACTAAAGCTTTGTAGTCGTCATCAGCTTTTGGAAAATCTGAAGCGATAATTGGAGTTGTAAGTGCCGTACCGGCAACCAAAGCGGAAGTTCTAAGAAAATCTCTACGAGTTAACTTTTTCATACTCTTTTCCTTTTTCAAAAAAGAGCAAACTATCCCTAGTTTGAGTTTTCCATAGCAATCGATCCAAAATTGAATCGAGCCGCAAGAACCCTATCTTGCGTTTGTCGGTAAAGGGTGCACTATGGAAAGTGATGTTACGCGACAAAACCCTACATCAACACACTATTTTACCATAAAAATTATCAAAACAGACGCAACTTCGTACAAAGCTCTCTTGCATTTAGAAGTTCGATCCCTTCACTATAAAATGTCTCGTCGTTGGAGATGATAAGGTCGGCTTTTACTTTTTTTGCCATGACATACTGGATAGTATCTTCTAAGTCTGTGAAGTTTGAGTTTTGTTGCATAATGCTGCAGGCTTCTATCACCTCTTTGTTGCCAAACTCTATGATTTGACACATATTACTCACTTGGATAATATCCTCCAACGCCTGTTTTTTATCCTGTTTTGCTCTTAAATAGTAGATAGTAGTTACTATATCACAAGAGGTAAAAAGATCTACATCATCATCGTAAAGTAACTCTTTTACTACTTTAGAGCTATACTTTGAGGTGGCTCTTGTCAAATCATAAACATCGACTAAAACATTCGCATCTAAAAAGACTCTCTTATACATCCATATCAGCCTTTATGGATTGGATAGACTTCTCTTTAAAAAGACCGTTTGCACTTCCAGAGAACTTCTCAAACGCCTCCACCCGCTTTGCAACCCTCTTGCTTCTGTATCTATCTTCGATCAACTCTTCAACTAAGGCTGTCATCGACTTGCCGTTATCCTTTGCCAACTCTTCGAGATGCTCGGCTACCTCTTTGCGAAATACAAAGTTTTTTCTCACAGTCGCACTCATTATGTAACCCCTATTACATAAAAAACATTATGTTATGTAAGAGGTATAGCATAACTAAACTTATATAACGATAAATATCTCTCAACCCTCCCCTTCCCTTTCAAAAAAGTAGTCGATGAGCGGCTGTTTATCGATCTTATGCTTCGCTCCTTTATAGAGATTTTCTTCAAGCAGTGAGAGGGTTTGTTCGATCGTTTTGCTCTCTTTTGCGTACGGTAACAGGAGGTCAAACAGCTCTCTATCGCTTTTGGCTTTGTGTATCTTTTGAACGAGAGGTATCTCTTTTTTCGCTTTTGGTCTCCATTTGGAGAGAAGTGTACCTACTACGCCTATAATGATACCAAGCAGTAGGTAGAGATATTTTGTGTAGGGTTCTTCATATGATGAAGGTTTTGTACTCGCTTTAGTACTAACTTTCGCTTTTTTATCCTCTGTTTGAGCCTTTTCTATAGTAGGGGTTGGGGCTGTCTTGGTTGTAGCCGAAACTCCGCCTATCACCTCTATATCGATAGGCTTCGTACTAACGATTTTTGGCTCTTTGGTTTTACTGTCGACAAACTCCAACTCTACCTTTGGTATTGTATAGTTTCTATCGGATATGATCGCTATCTTTTGGGTAAACTCTCCACCGTACTTGCCGTTTTGAAGTTTGGCGTTAATGGTCGGCTCATCGGCATAGAGTATCGCATTAGGGATATTGAGATCAAACTTTTTCACATCATCAATATTTCCTACCCCTTGTACAGTGATCGTGAGATTTACAGGTTTGTTGGCATAAACCTTCCTCTTATCAACTGATGCTGAGATCTCAAAATCACCAAAAAGCTCCAAGTTATTCGGTAAGGGTTTGATATGCAGTTTGATGTCGTTACTGTATATCTTGCTCCATTTGATATCTTGACTCAAACGGCTAAAAAAGGGATCATCGAAAAAGGGATCATCAAACATCCCGCCACCGAATCTTCGCCTATTTTGTACCAATACTCCGATATTTGCCCTGATAGCCGGGATAGTATAGTCGCCGCTCTTTTGAGGAAATAGAACATAGTGAAGTTTTTGGACGATATATCCACCCTCTTCACTCTTTTCAACCCCGTCAACCTTTTTGATCCAAAAATCCTCTAACTTCGGCTCGCCGAGCTCTATCCTTGATGCCTTTGCTCCTACTTTTTGTTTGAAGGTGAGGGTGAGGTTGATCGCTTCACCGACAAACGCTTCATCTTTATCCACGCTCATCGTCAAGATAAAGTCATCTCCCTTCTTACCGGCGCTTGGCTTTAGTACTTTGAGGGTTAAGGGTTTAGTTTTCTCCTCTTTCCCCGCGACTACCACCTTGTATGAAGGAATCTTTAGAGACTTTTGAGGGGTAAATCTATATATCCTTGAGACTTTATGGCTGACATTGCCGTTGATGATGGATGTTGAGCGGCTGGTAGAGGTACCTTCTATCGGCACGCCATCTATCTCGTCGATATCCGGGAACTCTACATCTTCAGTGTCGGCGGTGATGATAAGCTCGGCACTATCTCCCTTATATACCGCTTTGGGTGATACGGTTGCCGTCACTTTGGCATATAGTAAACTTGCCGTAAGGGTTAGTACTAAGAGTATCTTACCAAGGATTTGTCGTCTCATTTTTACCTCCTTTGCCGATAGGTAACATTAGCGTATTTACCCCTCTTTGGTTTAACATCTTTTGCCACTTTCTCTCCTCCATGTTTGAGAGAGGCGGCACTTTTTTGGGTTGGTTGTTCATACTGTTTGCACCTTTGGGTTTGGTTTTGTTTTTCTGCTTTTGATTTTTGTCATTTTTTTGCTTTTTGCCCTCATTTTGCTTTTTTTGATCCTTTTTGTTTTGCTCGTTCTTCTTGCTTTGGCTTTTGCCCTTTTTGTTTTGCTCTTTTTGATCCCCTTTATTG
>JALWLO010000007.1 GCA_027084135.1 Campylobacterales bacterium
GCTTTGAGAAAACATACAATATAGAAAACATTGTAAATGTTCATAAACATTTACAGTTTTAAACAAATAAAAGATTTAGAGCATAGTTTTATAGCGATAGATGATAGCGAGATAGGGCAAGGAATTGGCTATTTGGTTTTTTATATTGAAAAGCAAATCAAAATCTTGAATAATATTAATTAAACTTTAAATATTTTTACTATATCCTAACACTAATTTAATCTTTAGCACTAGGATGGTTGAATGAGTTTAGGTTTAAGAGTCAGACACACCGCAACACAAAAGACAAAACTTTCTCAGACGATGAGGAGTTGGCTTCCGATCCTTCAAGCCGATATAGAGTCGCTGAAGGAGGAGCTTGATAACTTTGCCAAAAGCAATCCCTTTGTAGAGATCAAGGCGGCGCAGGAGGTCGTAAACTCTAAAAGCAAGAGTAGATATAACCATACTACTTATAGCGGTAAAAACGCAAACGCAACGGAGATAGAACATCTCACAACCTCTACCCAATCCCTCTATGAGAAGCTTCATGAGCAGATTGTTGCTCCGCTCTTCCCAACCCAAAAATCGAAAGATATCGCCTACGCCATTATAGAAAATATCAACGATAACGGCTATTTCGAGGGGGATAGTACCGCTTTAGCCAAGGAGCATGGCGTCAATGTGGCTACCTTTGAGAGGGTGCGGGCTAGATTTGCCTATCTGGAGCCAAGTGGGGTAGGGGCGGTAGATCTGCTTGAGAGTTTTTTGTTTCAACTCAATGACTTCGAGATGAGCGATGAGGTCTATAAGACATGCGTGATGATGATAGAAGATTTTGAAAACCTAGGAGATTACCAAAAGGAGCCTCACTTCAACGAGGCGCTTAGAATCATCAAAAAGTTTAAAAATCCTCCTGCGATAGATTATCAAAAAGAGCAGTGCCAGATCGTGCCGGATATCTTTATCGAAGAGAGGGAGGGAGAGATAAGGGTGAGTCTCAATGAAGCTTACTATCCTGAGATCATCATAGATAAGGGTGGGATTGATGAGAGGTTTGAGTTTGTGCAAAAGAAACTAAAAGAGGCAAAATCTCTCGTAGATGCGTTAGATATGAGGAAAGCGACCCTGACAAAGATAGCCCTCATGATCGTTGAGTATCAGTATGAGTTTTTCAAAGGGGGAGCGATCAAGCCGATGAAGTTAGACGATCTTGCCGGTGAGCTCGATCGCCACCACTCTACCATCTCTAGAGCGATATCCAACAAATATCTCTCCTGCAATAGAGGAGTTTTCCCTATCAAGAGCTTCTTTTCGCAAGCGGTGGGTGAAGATGGTGAAACCTCTAATAGTGAAATCAAATCTTTCATCGCCCAAGTGATCAAAAATGAGGATAAAGCAAAGCCGCTCAGTGACAATAAGATCGCACAACTGGTAGAGGAGCAATTTGGTGTCAAGCTTGGTAGAAGAACGATTACAAAATATAGGATGTCGATGAATATATCCAGCTCGAGCGATAGAAAAAAGGAGTATGCGCTCTTAGTGTAGAGTTAGTACTAAATAGTCTATAAAGACTTTGTCCACCTGCCTAAAAGAGGAGGAAAAAAGCAGGTAGATCAAAGCCTTACAAAATGTATATCGGAAAAATCTCAACTTTCTGAAGTGATGAATTAAATTTTTTTCTTCATATTCCCCTTTTACTATTTAGATATACTTAGAAAGTATAAATAGTTTAACCCAAATTTTGCATTAAAAGGTGCATCAGATGTGTTGATGCTCTGAGTGCAAGGGTGTTGAAGGAAAAT
>JALWLO010000008.1 GCA_027084135.1 Campylobacterales bacterium
CCTTTTTATTTAGTACTAATTTAACTGCTATTTTAAGATAATATACTTTATAATCAACTAATGAGAGAAGTGATTTTAACGATGATACTTAGTACTACGATCTTTGCCTCGACTCTGCATCTCTCTATCTCATCATCTCCGAGTAAACTCAATCCCCTCATAGCTACAGATAGTGCAAGCGGAGAGATAGCTGACTGGATCTTTGATTCACTAGTCGGATATGACAAAGAGGGTAAAGTTGTTCCGAAATTAGCCGAGAGTTACCGTTTTGAAAACAATACGACACTCATCTTTAAGCTAAGAGAGGGGATAAAGTGGAGTGACGGTAAACCCTTTAGCGCTGAGGATGTGCTCTTTACCTATCAACTGATCACTTCACCGAAGATCTATACTCCATATGCTGATGAGTTTAGATATGTCAAGCGTGTTGAAGTATTGGGCAAGGATAAGATAAAAGTTACCTACAAAGAGCCCTACTTTAAAGCACTTCAGACTTGGATGGTATCGATCGTACCGAAACATATCTTGGAAAAGGAAAAAGATATCATGACAAGCTTCTTTAATCAACACCCTATCGGTACGGGTAAATATACGATTGACGGCTTTGAAGTCTCTAAAGATATCGTACTAAAGGCAAATCCAAACTATTATATACACAAACCCAATATCGATAAGATCGTCTATCACTTTATGCCTGATCCTTCGACTGAATTTTTGATGTTAAAGAGCGGGAAGCTTGATGTGGGTTCACTCACGCCGCTTCAAATGGAGAGGGAGATTGATGAGGAGTTTAAAAAGAGGTATAACTTCTTTGAGAAGATGTCAAACAGCTATACCTATCTTGGATTTAACCTCAAAAATCCAAAGTTTAAAGATCCGAAAATTCGCCAAGCCCTCTCTCTTGCGGTTGATAGAAAAGAGCTCGTAGATATCCTATTTTTTGGGCATGGAAGGGTGTGCACGGGTCCTTTCATGCCAAAAACATCGGCATTCAATCCTGATGTAGGGATTCCAAAAGTCGATAGGAAAAGAGCCAAAGCGTTACTCAAAGAGGCAGGATATGATAAAGGGCATCCGCTAGCGTTTGAGATTGTCACAAACTCAAACAACAAAATCAGACTCTATGCCGCTCAAATTATCCAACATCAACTTGCAAAGATCGGGGTTAAGGTGACGATTCGAGCGATGGAGTGGCAAGCCTTTTTAAATACGGTTGTGATGCCTAAGAAGTTTGAAGCGGTGGTGCTTGGCTGGGGATTAGGACTGATGCCTGACGCTTACAGTATATGGCATAGTGATGGGTATCGAAAGGGAGGTTTTAACTTTATCGGCTACAAAAACAGCGAAGTGGATAGACTTATTAAAAAGGCTGAAAAGACGATAGATAAGGAGGAGTTTGGCAAGATCTATAGGAAGATTTTTGCACTGATTGTCAAAGATAACCCCTACCTCTTTCTCTACATACCTAACTCCATCACTGTCGTAAATAGAGATATCAAAAACGTCAGTTCATCGATTATAGGTGTTATGCACAATGTGATAGATTGGATCAAACCGTAATGAGTGTCATTTTATTTGATCTTGACGGTACGCTGATAGACTCGACGGAGGCGATTGTTAGTAGTTTTAGAGATAGTTTTGAAGATTTTGGTTTGGATCTATTTGATGAGGAGAAAATCGTTTCATTGATCGGTCATCCGCTCGATGTGATGTATAGAGAGCTTGGAGTGAGGGAGGAGTTGGTTTGGGATATGGTGGATTGTTATAAATCCCACTATCGAAAACGCTCGAAAGAGATGACCAAGCTGCTTCCTAGAGCCAAAGAGGCGATTAAGCTTGCAAGTAGTTTTGCAAGAGTGGGGATCGTCACAACCAAAACAGCTAGATATTCAAGAGAGCTTTTGGAACATTTTGGTGTGATGGAACACTTTGAAGTATTGATCGGCAGAGAGGATGTGGAAAATCCAAAACCTCATCCGGAGCCCATCTTAAAGGCACTTGAGTTTATGAAGGTAGAGTCTAGTACTAATGATATCTATATGGTTGGAGATACGATTTTAGATATGGAATCAGCCATCAGAGCCAATGTGACTCCCGTTGCGGTACTAAGCGGTTACGGAGATGAAAATAGTTTGAAAAAATATTGCCAAATATTACAAAATGATACATATGATGCAATATGTTTTATAAATTCAACTAATAAAGCCCATATTAAGAGATATTAACCTATAATTACTCCTATATGATCCCAAAATTTGCACGAGTTTGGGATAGCAATAGTTTATTTATTATAGATAAGGAGTAAAGATGGTTGAGATAAGATGGCATAGTCGTGCCGGTCAAGGTGCTGTGACGGGTGCCAAAGGTTTAGGAGATGTGATAGCTACAACCGGTAAAGAGGTTCAAGCATTTGCGCTTTACGGTTCAGCTAAGAGAGGTGCCTCTATGACTGCATATAACCGTGTTGATGATAAGCCGATTATCAATCATGCAAAATATATGAATCCTGACTATATTTTGGTGATCGATCCGGCACTTGCATATACCTCAGATGTGACATATGAGGATAAAGAGAGTACAAAGTATATTATCACAAGCCATCTCTCCCCGGATGAGTTAAAAAAGGAGATCCCGGCGCTCAAAGATAAAGAGGTTTATACGGTTGATTGTATCCAGATATCGATGGATACGATCGGTAGAGCGATACCAAATACCCCTATGCTTGGAGCTTTGATGAAGGTATCTGGGATGTTTGAGTTGGATTTTTTCAAAGAGAAGATGCAAAAAGTTTTATCGAAGTTTCCACAAAAGATCATCGATGCCAATATGGATGCTATCACAAGAGCATATAACGAAGTAAGATAGGGGTTTGATATGATAAATAAGAGTAAAAGTGTAAAAGAGTTTATCTCTTTAGAGAAGACGAAACTGCTTGATTGGGATGAGGTAACGCAAGGTGTTGTTTTAAATTCATTTAACTCACTAGATACAAATCCGGCTTTTTTAAGACAAGAGGATAGAGATTATGCACCGACAAATTCCTACACCGCGAGTGTAGCGGATTGGAGAACAATAAAACCGGTTTATAATAGAGATATCTGTATCGATTGTCAAAACTGTTGGGTATACTGTCCGGATGTATCTATCGTTAGTCGAGATAAAGTGATGATCGGAATTGACTATGAGCATTGTAAAGGTTGCGGGATTTGTGTAGAAGTATGCCCTACAAATCCAAAGTCTCTACTCATGTTTAAAGAGAGAGAAGAGATAGAAGATGCGCTCGCGTCTTGGCCTGAGAAAAAGAAAAAGAGTAAGGAGTAGAGATGGCTGAAAAAATTGATTTACCTGAAGTTGTAGTATGGGACGGTAACTTTGCGGCAGCAAATGCGCTCAGACAAGCACAAGTGGATGTGGTTGCCGCATATCCCATCACACCTTCGACCCCGATAGTTGAGGGGTATGGAAAATTTGTTGCGGATGGATACGTTGACGGCGAATTTGTCATGGTCGAGAGTGAGCATGCTGCGATGAGCGGATGTGTCGGTGCGGCAGCTGCTGGAGGTAGAGTTGCGACTGCCACTTCCTCTCAAGGTTTTGCGTTGATGGCGGAGGTACTCTACCAAGCTAGCGGTATGAGACTCCCTATAGTACTATGTGTTGTCAATAGAGCTTTGGCTTCTCCTCTCAATGTGAGGGGTGACCATAGCGATATGTATCTCGGTAGAGATAGCGGATGGATACAACTCGATGCCTTTAATGCACAAGAGGCGTATGACTTAACGCTTATGGCATTTAGAATCGGTGAACATAAAGATGTGAGACTTCCCGTAATGGTTCATCAAGATGGATTTTTGACTTCTCACACGGCGCAAAATGTCTATCCGTTGAGTGATGACGAGGCGTATAAATTTGTCGGAGATTATCAACCTGTCAATGAGATGCTTGATTTTTCTCAGCCTGTAACATATGGTGCGCAAACTGAAGAGGATTGGCACTATGAACATAAGGCAAAACAGCATAAGGCTTTGATTGACTCAAGACCTGTTATAGATGAGGTATTTGCCGAGTTTAAAAAGAAGACAGGTAGAGAATATAATAGGGTCGAAAGCTATCTGATGGATGATGCGGATGTTGCTATCGTTGCACTTGGTACAACGGTTGAAACAGCAAGACTTGTAGCCCAAAAGGTCAGAGATGAGCATGGGATCAAAGCGGGTGTTGTAGCTCCAAGGGTCTTTAGACCGTTTCCATTTGATAATGTAAGAGATGCTTTAAAAAATACCAAAGCGGTAGCGGTGTTTGATAGAAGTAGTCCAGGTGGCGCACTTGGTGCACTCTATAATGAGGTGACTGGAGCTCTCTATACAGCAGATAACAGACCGATAGTGACAAACTATATCTACGGACTTGGCGGTAGAGATTTGACCGTTCAAGCTATTGAAGATGTTTATAAAGAGTTAGATGCAAATGCAAAAGCCGGAAAAAGAACAGGTAAGATTCAACAATTCTTGAGTCTTAGAGGTCCAAAAATGGAATATTTTGAATAGGCGAAGGGGAGAGTTATGAGTACGATTAAAAAGATAAAAAACTTAAAAGAGTTTTCAACGGCAAATGATAGATTTGAGGGTGCAAACCTTCTCTGTCCGGGATGCGCTCACTCTATCATTGTGAGAGAGTTGATGAACTGTACCGATGATAACTTGGTTATCGCTACAAATACCGGTTGTCTTGAGGTATCAACTGCTGTTTACCCATATACATCTTGGGATACGAGCTGGATCCATATCGGATTTGAAAATGCCGCAACTGCGGTAGCAGGTGCTGAGGCGATGTATAAAGCCAGAAAGAGAAAGGGAACACTCAAAGATCCTGACGCACCGGTGAAGTTTGTCGCATTTGGAGGCGACGGCTCTACATTTGATATAGGTTTTCAGTGGTTAAGTGGAGCTGTTGAGAGAGGACATGACTTTACCTATATCTGTCTCGATAATGAGAACTATGCAAATACCGGTGGTCAGAGATCATCTGCTACTCCGATAGGTGCATCGACCTCTACAGCACCTGCCGGTAGGGTAAGTTACGGTAAAAAGCAGAAAAAGAAAGATATTGTTGCGATTATGGCGGCTCATGGTGCACCTTATGTTGCGCAATTAGCACCAAATAAGTGGAAAAGTATGGTAAAAGGTTTTCAAAAAGCGCTAGCCACTGAAGGTCCTTGTTTTATCAATACCGTTTCAGCCTGTACGACAGAGTGGAAATTTGATCCTAAAGATACAATATCTGTTTCTGATCTAGCTACTGACTCATTGATGTTCCCGATCTATGAGATTATTAACGGGACTGAGTTAAATATCCTCTATCGTCCTAAAAATGTGATACCTGTTGAGGAGTATTTAGCGGCACAAGGTAGATATAAACATCTCTTTAAGCCTGAAAATAGACATATCATAGATCAAATTCAAAAAGAGGTAGATGCTAAGTGGGAGTATCTACAAAGAAGAGAAGAGGCGAAAGTCTAAAAATAACGGGGCACTCGCCTCGTTTAAAATGATGATGAAAAAGATTGCTTATCAAGGTGTTAGTGGAGCCTATTCACACCAAGCTTGCCAAAATGTCTATCCTGACTATCAACCTGTAGCATGTGAGTCGTTTCAAGAGGCGATGCGTCTTGTGGAAGATGGAGACGCTGATCTTGCGATGATACCGCTTGAAAATTCAACTGCCGGAAGAGTGGAAGAGATCTATCGATTGATCCCTAAAATGAATCTTTTTGTGATAGCAGAACATTTTGAACCGGTGGTGCATTGTCTTTTAGGAGTAAAGGGGGCAAAAATAGAAGATCTGATATGCGTCGGTTCTCACCCTCAAGCTCTGGCACAATGCCACAACAATATCATGCGATATCGTCTAGAGGCGATAGCCAAGTTTGACACTGCCGGTGCGGCAAAAGCTCTTGCTACTATGGGGGATAAAAAGAGAGGTGCCATCGCCTCTAAATTAGCAGCCCAAATATACGGTTTAGATATTTTGATGGAGCACTTTGAGGATGTTGAGGGAAATATGACGAGATTTTTGATCTTATCCAAAGAGAAGCATATTCCGCCGCTTGAAGAGGGTAAAGCATATATCACTTCGCTGATGTTTGAGGTGAGAGACATACCTGCGGCTCTCTATAAAGCTCTTGGCGGTTTTGCCACAAACGGTGTAAATTTGTTAAAGATAGAGAGCTATCTCTCGACCAATCTGACAAAAGGGAGTCAATTTCACATAGATATTGCGGGACATATTGAAGATGAGCCGATTAAGTTAGCTTTGGAGGAGCTTGAATTTTTTGCCAACGATGTGAAATTTTTAGGAACTTATTTTAAAAACAGAAAACGAGAAAAGAGATTATAGATCAAAGTTGAAAGGATTGCATATGCCGATGTTAGATAGTTTTATGGTTGATCATACAAAGATGAAAGCGCCAGCTGTGAGAGTAGCAAAAAAGATGAAAACACCCTGTGGTGACACCATAACTGTATTTGATTTACGATTTTACAAACCGAATCATAAAAAAATGGGCTCAAAAGCTACGCATACCCTTGAGCATCTCTTCGCCGGTTTTATTAGAGAGCATTTAAACGGCAACGGAGTAGAAATCATAGATGTTTCACCGATGGGATGCAGAACGGGATTTTATATGAGTGTGATAGGTGAGCCGGATGAGGAGAGAGTAGCTAAAGCCTGGGAAGCATCTATGAAAGATGTTTTAGCTGTCAAATCAAAAAAAGATATCCCTGAACTAAATATCTATCAATGTGGCACTTGTAAGATGCACTCACTCAAAAAGTCAAAGAAGGTTGCCAAATATGTACTAAAGCATGGTGTGGGAATTATGGATAATGATGAACTAAAGCTTGACGAAAAAGTTATCGAGGGCGCCACTTGCTAAATAACAGGATCATGCGAGAGCGGGATCTCGCTAAAATTTGGCATCCATGCTCTCAGATGAAGGATTACGAAACATTGCCGTTTATCCCTATAAAGTGCGGTAAAGGGGTCTATCTTGAAGACTTTGATGGCAATAGATATATCGATGCGATAAGCTCTTGGTGGGTCAATCTCTTTGGGCATGCAAACCCATATATTAACAACAAAATAAGAGAGCAGTTAGAGACTCTTGAGCATGTGATTTTTGCGGGATTTACGCATGAAGCGGGTATAAGGCTTGCCGAGAGGCTTGTAGGACTAACCCCGAAAGGACTTGATAAAGTTTTCTTTGCCGATAACGGTTCAAGTGCTATAGAGGTGGCACTCAAGATGAGTTTTCAGTACTACAAAAACCAAGGAGAGCTTAGAGATATCTATATCTCTTTGGAAAACTCCTATCACGGTGAAACGATGGGAGCACTTGCCGTTGGTGATGTAAGTCTCTACAAAGAGATATACAAAGAGATACTTATCTCTACCGTTCAAGCAAAATCGCCCGCACTGGTGAATGAGGATGAGGCGCTTGAGAGTATGGAGAGGCTTTTAAAAGAGTATCAAGATAGGGTTTGTGCCGTGGTTATAGAGCCGTTAGTACAGTGTGCCGGCGGTATGGCGATGTATGACGCATCTTATATCACGAAGTTGAAGAGACTACTCGAGCGGTATGGTGTCTTTTTGATAGCTGATGAGATAGCGGTTGGATTCGGTAGAACGGGGAGTATGTTTGCTTTTGAACAAGCTGAGATCGTGCCAGATTTTCTTTGTCTCTCAAAGGGTATAACGGGCGGTTATCTACCGCTATCGGTTGTGATGATGAGCGATGAAGTTTACACGGCATTTTATTGTGATTATCTTGAGGGAAAATCTTTTTTGCACTCTCATAGTTATAGCGGAAACGCATTAGCCTGTGCGGCAGCAAACGCTACTTTGGATATCTTTGAAAATGAGCCTATTTTGGAGAAAAATCGAGAGAAGATAGAGCTATTATCCTCTTTGATGGAGAGGTTTAAAGGGCTTAAAAATGTGAAAGAGATTCGTCAAAAGGGTTTTATAGGCACTATAGAGTTAAAAGGTTACGATACTTCCCAAAGAGTCGGATTAAAAATATATAAATATGCTTTAGAGCATGGAGTTTTGCTCAGACCGCTTGGAAATGTGATATACTTTATGCCACCCTATATCATAAGTGACAATGAGCTAAAAAAAATTGTTGATGTGGCTTATAGAGCGATAAAGGAGCTTTAATGAAGAAGATTGTTTTAGTACTAGCAGTTATCACTATGATAGGCTGTGGTGGAGGCGGTAGTACTAAAACTACCGATACGGAAAATGATCATCAAACACAAAATCCTCCTTTCGATAACAGACCCGAAACTCATCAAAACACAAGACATAAAATCTTCCTTATCGGTGACTCTACCGTTAACTACATCAATCTAGCCGGAGAGAGCAAAGTAGGGTGGGGTAATGTGATTGATAGTTTATTAAAACACTCTGAAGATCTCACCAATAGAGCGAGACCAGGATCATCTGCGAGAGTATATCGCTTTGATCCAAATGATTTACCGCAAAATTTGAATCAAACGATAAAAGAGAGTATTTATCACGACTTAGAAGTAGGGTTATACGGTGAGCATAGAGATCTCTATTGGGCAAAGACAAAAGCATTATTGAGCCAAGTGGCAAACCTAGGAGACTTTTTACTGATACAGTTTGGAAGTGGAAATGATCACTTCTATTACAATACGATTTACCCAAGAGATAGTGATCTTGACGGAGACGGAGATGTTGATCAAGATGATCGAAACTATCGTATAGAGCATAGGAGGAATGATTTTAAATCAGCCCTAAAATTTTATATCAATCAAGCAAGAGAGATGGGTTTAGTACCGATACTTATCACCAATCCAAACAATAGAGCTTTTAGAAACAATCGTATTCAAAACTGGAGAGAGCCCTTTTATAGTTATACAAAAGAGGTTGCCCAGGAGGAGAATGTTCGTCTCTTAGATCTCAACAAAAAGAGTAGAGAGGAGTATCAACGACTCTATGATGAGGCGGGACAGAGCTGTGAAGGTGAGATAAATCAAAAGTTTGGAGCGTGCAATATTCATGACGAAAATGTTGATGCGGTTCACTTTTATGAAGAGGGTGCAAGGATAGTAGCTGGTTGGGTTAGAGATCTGGCTTGTGAGGATGCGCAGAGTGAACTATGTAGACAGTTTGAAGGGCATTAGTACTAAGAGTTTTTAGTACTCTTGATCAGCTCTTTTAACTCCTCAATATCCTCTTTGGTTGCTAGTCCAAGTTCATTGACTATGGACTTTATCTTCTCTTTGAGTTCATTTTCGAGGCGCTCTTTTTCTCTGTTTGCCTCGCTTATCGTCTCATCTACGGTGGCTTTGATCTCTTCCTTTGACTTTTCGCCTCTTTTTAGTATCTCATCAAACTCTTTGGAAAATCTATCCTTCAGTAGAAGTGCTCCGCCAAGAAGCGTGTAAAGAAGCTCTTTGCTTTTATCATCAGCCACTATGCAGACTCCTTCTCGTTATAACAAAATTTATAGCCTCTTCTTCTGATCGTCTCTATACACTTGATGCCGAGAGACTTATCAAGCTTTTGTCTAATGGCATTGATAGAGGTTTCGACCACATTTGGGGTGATGAACTCCGGCTCCTCCCATATAGCGTTTAAGAGCCTATCTTTTGAGATAACTTGATTTTTATGCTCGGCAAGATAGACCAAGATGTCAAACGGTTTCCCCTTAATATCGATCTCTTTATCCTTATAGGAGGTCTTCTCTTCACTGATATCTATCGTAAGCTCCCCGATTTTGATGCGATTATCTATCGTTCTTCTCAGTTTGGCTTCAACTCTAGCCGCGATCAAATCTTTATCAAACGGCTCTTTGATAAAGTCATCAGCCCCCGCTTTTAAAAAGGCGATCTCCGTATCTTTGTCATTGACTATAGATAGTACTAATAGCGGGACTTTGAGTGATCTTGTGATTCGATTGATAAATTTTTTGGTTTTATTATACTCAAGATCATAGTCTAACAAAATGAGGTCATAATTTCTAAATCTCAGGAAGTTTGAGCTATCATCAATATCATAAGATTCATCAACGATTACTCTAAGAGATGTAGCTATTGATTTTGATAGTTCCTCTTCTACGCCTATTGCAAGTATTCTCATTTCCATCCTTGCCTTGAAAATTGATAAGTGAAGATAACTAAACTTTCTTTAAACAACAATTTAATGCAAAGGTTAATATATATAATCAACTACCTTTGAGCTAAGTGCAACCCCTTTGATATACTCTATCACTTTTAAGTGATAGGGGTGCGTGGCATACTTTTTGAGATCATCTTTGCTCTCAAAATCTGTCAGCAAAGCCACATCATAGGCTCTATCCTCTTCACTGAAGTTTAAGCCTACCTCTATCGCTTTTAAGAGATCTATCTCATTTTTCATACTCAAAAGCCTCTCTTTTAGCTCCTCTTTTGCTTCCCATGTCGGATCTTTTAATTTGATAAAGACGATATGTTTAACCACTTTTCATACTCCTCTTTTGTATTTAGGTTTGCAAATAGCTTTTCATCATCAAATGTAACCTTTTTGATAGCAATCTTTTCAAAAAGGTCGGCAAACCTTAGTTTTCTCATCTCTACGAGCTCTTTAAGATGCGGTAGGATCGCTCTTGAGTAGATAGCACAAAGGGGCTCTATCCCTCTTGGGCTTACTGCTACGACGCCGTTACCATGGAGTTTATTGTACATTGTATGGAACTCTCTATGGCTAAAAAAAGGTACATCTACACTCAAAAATGCGATAAATTGGCTATCAAGCTCTTCAAACGCTGATATCAATGCTACAAACGGCGTACTGATACGATATGCTGGATTATCTTCTATGATTTTAGTACTAAAAGGAAATTTAGTTCTCTTTTTAGCCGATAGATAAGTCTCTTTGAAGTAGGGTTGAAGTCTTTCATATTGATACTTTGCAAGTGTCTCATATCCTCCAAACGGGAGAAGCGATTTATCTTCTCCCATCCGTGAACTTCTCCCTCCCGCTAATATCACAAGAGGTAGATCGAGTTGCAATTACAGCTCTCTTGGATCAGTGATCTTTCCGGTTATCGCACTTGCCGCCGCGACCGCTGAATTTGCCAAATATATCTCACTGCTTCTTGCACCCATTCGTCCGACAAAGTTTCTATTGGTAGTCGAGATACACCTCTCACCATCGGCTAGTATCCCCATATATCCGCCGAGACACGCTCCGCAAGTAGGATTACTTACAACCGCACCCGCATCGATAAGGATATCGATAAGACCCTCTTTTTCAGCCTGTTTTAGGATCTTTTGGGTTGCCGGTGTGACGATCATTCTGGTTCTTTTTGCAACCTTTTTTCCCTCTACGATTTTTGCCGCTACCCTTAGATCTTCCAATCTACCGTTCGTACAGCTTCCTATAAAGACTTGATCTACGGATATGTCATCTTTTACCGCCTCTTTGATAGATCTACCGTTTGACGGAAGGTGTGGATAGGCGATAACGGGGTCTAGTTTACTGACATCTATCTCTATCGTTTTGACATACTTTGCATCACTGTCAGAGTAGTGATAGACCGGCTCATCTCTTAGCTCTTTATCTTTTAAAAAGGCTTTTGTGACATCATCGACCGCTATGATACCGCTCTTAGCCCCCGCTTCTATCGCCATGTTGCAGAGTGAAAATCTATCATCCATACTGAGGTGCTCAATCGTCTCTCCCGTAAACTCAAGCGTTTGATATAGTGCGCCGTCCACTCCTATCTGTCGAATGATCTCCAAGATGAGATCTTTACCGTAAACATACTCTCCCGGTTTTCCGCTAAAGACAACTTTGATGGATTGAGGCACTCTAAACCAATTTCCGCCTGTGATCATCGCAAAGGCAAGGTCCGTACTACCCATACCGGTGGCAAACGCTCCAAGAGCCCCGTGCGTACAGGTGTGGCTATCGGCTCCGATGATCACATCACCCGGTATCACTAACCCTTTTTCAGGTAAAAGCGCATGCTCTATACCCATATCTTTCTCATCAAAAAAGTGTTTCAAGTCATGCTTATAGGCAAACTCTCTGCTGATTTTTGCCTGATTTGCACTTGCTATATCTTTTGCCGGGATGAAGTGATCCATCACAATCGCAAAGTTATCCGGCTTGGCTAGTCTCTTTGCACCGCTATTTTCAAATGCTTTGATAGATATCGGTGTGGTGATATCGTTTCCGATAACCATATCTATATCGCATCTGATGATTTCGCCGGCTTTTACTTCTCTACCGACATGGTGGCTGAAAATCTTCTCCGTAATCGTTTGTCCCATACTGACTATCCTTCATGTTAGTACTAATTTTGGTGATGATACCAAAAAAGCGCTTATTAGATAGCAAAAGAAAAACATAATAATAATCAAAAGAAAATAATTTTCCTTTAAGCTAAAATGGTATATAATCTACTTTGAATAGATTCAATGGAGGTTATATAGATGAAAAAAGTTGTTTTATCGATGTTAACAACTGCAGTTTTAGTGAGTGGATTGAGTGCGGATGCAACAAAAGGCGGGGATAACTTAATCAAAAAGGCAAAAGATGCAGGTTTAGTAGCGATCCCTAGCGAGAAAAAAGAGGTTGAGAAGCTGGTTGATAATCCTAAAAATAAGTTAAATAGGGCAAAAATAGATCTAGGTCTGATGCTCTACTTTGAGCCGAGACTCTCAAAAAGCGGACTTATTTCATGCAATACTTGTCACAATCTTGCGACAGGCGGTGTAGATGGGGTACCTGCGGCGATCGGACATAAGTGGACGGCAAATCCACACCATCTCAATTCTCCTACGGTTTATAATGCGGTATTTATGAAGAAGCAGTTTTGGGACGGTAGAGCGGCTGATCTTGAGGAGCAGGCACAAGGACCTCTTCAAGCGGCACCTGAGATGGCGATAAGCAAGGAGATGGCTGTTGAGAGGATCGCTTCGATGCCGGAGTATAAGGAGCTGTTTAAAAAGGCGTTTGGAGATGATAAGATCACATTTGAACGCATTGCCGATGCGATTGCGGCATTTGAGAGAACACTCGTGACACCTTCACCGTTTGATGCCTATCTTAACGGCGATGAGAAGGCTCTAACTTGGAGTGAGAAGGAGGGACTCAAGACATTTATAGACAAAGGGTGTGTCAGTTGCCATAACGGTGTCGGACTTGGCGGTACTATGCAGCCTTTTCCTGCGGTAAAACCGTACAAATATGCAAATGTGGGAGATTTTAAAGGGGATAAAAACGGTATGGTAAAGACACCGACTCTTAGAAATATCCTAAGAACAGCCCCATACTTCCATAACGGTGCGGTATGGGATATCAAAGAGGCTGTAAAAATCATGGGAGAAACGCAACTTGGTGTGGAGCTTAGTGAGAAAGAGGTGAACGCTATCGTCAAATTTTTCGGAGCACTTAACGGTCATCTTCCGGTGATTGTCTATCCGACGCTTCCAGCGTCCACGCTCAAGACCCCAAAACCGGACGCAAACTAGTCTATAGCAGGGTTTTCCCTGTTATAGCCCTATTAGTGTGAAGGAAGATCGATTTTCGGTTTGACCTTTACGATACATCGAGCACTGTGAAAAGGGCGACTATAGTTTGGATTGATAAAGAGATCCCCGTCAAGCTTCCAGCCCAGATCTTTACTTATGACTATAGATTGGGCGGCTTTACGGTTTAGTCGACTCTCACACTCAACCTTCTCTCCGGATGCGAATGCACTTTTGACTTCGGAGATTCTTTTGCTAGTGATATAGTAGTGTCCAGCTATTAAAATAGTGAAGATCGATATCGTTGCGATGAGGATAAACCTCTTTACCTCTTTTCTTACAAAAGGGCGGGTTGCAACCACTATCGCAATTGCCAAGAAAAATGCAGCTACCGTTAAGTTGCCAGCCTCTAGTACTAAGAACTTGTTCATACCGTCTCTCCTAGCATCTCACGCTCCCACCTCTCAAAAGCATCACTAAAATATTTGATACGCACCTTTTTAAACTCTCTCGTGGAGTAGAGGGGGCGTTTGGCGTTATAGCTGATCTCTGATGCGATCTCCTCTATGACACCATTTGTCTCCTCTTTTGTTTTACCGTGGATCATGGTAAAGAGATTATATTGCCAGTTTGGATATTTTGGGCGTAGATAGCAGTGGCTTACGGCTGAAAATGATGCCGCTTTTTTGCCTATCTCTTCGGCACTCTCCTCATCGATATCCCATACTACCATGGCATTTGCGTTAAAACCGGCTTTTCTATGGTTGAGTATCGCCGCGAAGCGACGCATGATACCGGCATCTTGAAGTTCATTGAGCATATCAAATAGTCTCTCATAACTCATGTCCAATTTTGTTACAATATCTTTAAAAGGCTCTCTGCAGATGGGTAGATCCTCTTGCACATAACGGATGAGTTGGTGATGAAGAGGTGTTAGCTCTATATCTTTATAAACCCTTTTTTTGATCTTCTCTCTTTTTTTATCTTTGCCGGTGGTATTTAATTTTACTGCTATCTTAAACATTTTGATCGTTGGAAGGGTGATTGCATCATCCGCACCTGACTTTTGAGCCAATATCTCTACCGTTTTTGATAGACCAAGCTTTGAGTCGGGAGCGATAGCCAATGTAAACCAGATATTAAAGTCATGATCTCTCTCATAGTTGTGAGAAACACCAGGATGCGCGTTGATGATATCTACGGCGCGATCTATATTTTCTTTAGATACTTTAAAAGCGATCAATGAGGAGTCATAGCCTAAGCGCTTGGTATCAAAGATAGCCGATATTTGGCGAATGATGCGGGTGTTTTTTTGGTATTTTAACTCCTCTATCACCTCATTTTCACTTACACCAAGCTCTTTGGCTATGGTTGCAAACGGAGTCGGATGTAACGGAAAATTTTTTTGGATGATGGATAAGAGTGTTGCGCGTAATTCTTCACTCATCGTTTGCCTTTTTATCGAGTTGCTAAAATTATACTTGAAGCAGAGCTTTATTTTTTTGACCCATATCAAGCCAAAAAGATCAAAAGTGTGATAGATTAACCCATGCAAAAGTTTCGTAAATATTTGGCGATGGCATTGGCTTTAGGTTTCTTTTTCGTTTCGTTAAGTGCATTTATCAACGGACAACCCAAAAAGCGAGATAGGGAGGTGTATGCACAACTAAAACCCTTTATCCCCTATAAGATCGAAAAATGTATGAGCGGTCTTCGTATCCGAAATACTAAAACGGGTGAGAAGATAGAGCCGTCAAATAGGGAGATCTACCATACGCTAGATAAGCTAGAGAGCAAATGGGGTAAAAAACATCTACGACGAGAGGGAAATAAACTTATAGTACTAGATGATCAAAACCAAACGCTCAAGACTATACCGCTTCATAACCCTTCCGCGCTAAACTATGTGCACAACTTTTTTGGTTTGTAAAATAGTACTCATTAACCGATCTTTAAAAAGAGTGCGGCTAGGAGAGCTAGTACTAGTGTAAATATCAGTGTGAGAAAGTTCTCCTTTTTGGATGAAAGGTGGTATCTCTCTTTGAGAAAGTGAGAGAGTTTATAGGCGGGGAATGTGGCGAACATCAAAATTGCCATCATAAAAACAAGTGTAATCAAAACATCATGCATCATCACGCCATCTTCTCCTCAAACCAATTTAGATCCTCTCTCAGATTGACAACTTCACCGACTACGATGAGAGCGGGGGTAGGAAGTTTTGCCTCTTGAACCTTTTCATAAATCTCTTGCAAGGTTCCTACAACCGTTCTTTGCTCACTAGAGGTTCCTCTGCTAATGACGGCACAAGGGGTATCGGCATCTCTCCCTACTCTTATGAGATTGTTTCTAATATTTTCTAAGTTATGGAGTCCCATTAGAAAGATTACAGTTTCGTTAGTACTAAGTGAATCCCAGTCCACTTGAGAACTCTCCTTATTTGGTGTTTCATGACCCGTAACAACCCTAAACGATACGGATACCCCTCTATGTGTCACGGGTATGCCTGCATATGCCGGTACCGAAATAGCTGAGGATACACCGGGAATGATCTCAAACGCTATTCCGCGTTCTTTGAGGTATTTCCCCTCTTCACCACCGCGCCCGAAAACAAAGGGATCACCGCCTTTTAATCGAACAACACTATGATATTTTAGTGCATATCGGTAGAGAACCTCATTGATCTCCTCTTGAGGAAGGATATGTTTTCCATCCTCTTTGCCCACATAGATAAATTCACACCCATCTTTCGCCTCTTTGAGGATATCTGGATTTGCAAGGCGGTCATAGATGATAACATCAGCTTCTCGTACTACCCTTAACGCCTTGAGCGTTAAAAGCTCCAACTCTCCTGGACCTGCTCCTGTTAAATAGACTTTTCCCATCTATTTTTCCTCATAGATAAAGATGCCTGAAGGGCGTTTGATACCTTTGATCTCTTTTGTAACCGTCCATCTATCGGTATCGATAACGGCTACCTCATTTGTTCCGTTGACAGAGACATAGAGATGCGGTTTTATATTTGACCATCTTACATGAAGTACCTTTCCCGGAAATTCAAAGGTTTTTATCACTTTCAAGCTATCGGTATCGATGATCTGGATAAATGGAAAATCTTTTCCGCTAAATGTTACGGCAAGATACTTTTTATCCGGACTCAACGATGTAAAGACCGGCAACCCTTTGGTAGTGATCGATTTTAAGAAATTGAACGCTTTATCATAAACCAATACTCTGTTATCACCGACTGCCGGAATAAAAATCTTTGTTTTACTAAGAGACCAAAAACCAAAATGAGGTATCTTGAGTACCGGTTTATTTCCCTCTTTAGTCACTTTGATTTGACGATAACTCATCTTATCCAAATCAATCACCCCAAATCCTTTGGTTAAAAAGAAGCCTACGATGTAGGTATCTCCCTGTATCATCGCATCAAAGGGCATTTTGCCTACTTTGAACTCTTTATAGAGCGTAAAATGAGGCTCTTTTTTTCCTGCGTTTTCATCCTTTAGTACTGTGACTTTGTCATTGTCCATTTGTGCAAAGATGAGATAGTTTTTATAGATTTTGATACCGACATTTTTGGAGCCTGTTTTTATCTTTTGGAGCGGTTTTAAGTCTCTACTTAAAATATCAACCGACTTATCATCATAGTTTGCTACCGCGACGAAGTTTTTACCGATGACAAAGCCGATGGCGGATTTGCTTGTTTTGTACTCCGCCTCTTTTTGGTTTGTTAACGGGTTAAACTTTATCACATATCCGTCTCGACTGATGACATATCCATCATGATCTCTAAACTTCATCACACCGTGGTTCATGTTGTGCATATCTTGCATATGCTCTTTTACCTTGCCATCTTCTATGACTGCGACTGATTGACTCTCTCTCTCTATCACAAATATCTTCTCTTTTGAAAGGTTTGTATCGCTTTTTCCATATAAAAGTATAGATAGGATTAGTACTAACACTATTTTTTTCATTGTATCGCTCCTTTGATTTGGGCATCGGATAGATAGCAGGATGGATCTTCAGCCCAAAGATCTCCATAGATCGCATACGCTCTGCTTCTCGAGCCTCCGTTACAGATATCTATCGCTTCGCATTCACTGCACTTTCCGCCTATGTTTCTCGGATGCTCTCGCAGTTTGTGTAGTAGCGTGTTTGGTTTATCTCTCCAGATATCGCTAAAATCTTGCTCTAATATATTACCGATAGTCTCAGGGAAAAAGGGATCAGGCTTAACATTGCCGAAAGAGTCGATATTGAGCAGTTTTCTTCCGGCACTGTTTCCGCCCCACTTTTGCAAACGCTCTCTCATCTTCTCTTTGAGATGTGGATATTTTTGAGAAAATCTTTCAAGAAAGAGGATAGCGTCTTGCTCCATATTTCCGGTAACGATCTCTATATCCCTACCGCTTTCATAGTACTCAAACGCTTTATCAATGATATAATTTACCGCTTGGATTCTCTGCTCTTTGGTAAGATCCATTTTGAGATTTTCCAAACCTCTTCCGCTATATACGAGGTGTGATATATATATTTTGGGGATATCTTCTCTTTCGGCAAGCTCAAAGATAAACGGTAAATCATCCAAAGTATCTTTTGTGATCGTAAAGCGGATACCCACTTTTGTTTGGTGATAGCTATTGAGAAGCTTCACCGCTTCAAGCGACATCTTAAATGAGCCCTTCACTCCTCTAAAATAGTCATGAGTCTCTTCACTACCGTCGATACTGATGCCGATATAGTTGAAGTTATCCAAAATCTTTTGGGCGTTATTGCGTCCTACATAGAGTCCGTTGGTGGAGAGGTAGGTGATGATGCCAAGTTCCCTGCAACTCTTTGCGATATCAAATATATCTTTTCGAGTAAGCGGTTCACCGCCGGAAAATATGATAAATTTTACACCGTTTTCTTTGAGCTTGGGAAGTGTTTCAACTATATCTTCGGTACTAAGTCTGTCAACTGAGTTAAGATCGGCTCTTGAGTAGCAGTGAAGGCAGGTGAGGTTGCATCTATTGGTAAAGTTCCAGATGGCTATACTTCCCTCAAGTGTTCTCTCTTTTTTATCTTCAACGACCGAGCTAAGTAGATTTGAGAGCCGAAACATCTACTCTCCCTTGGGTTTAAATGCAGAATTTGGGTTAAAGGAGAGTATATAGTTTGTGATGGCATCAAGCTCTTTTGGTGTGAGTTTAAGGGTCGGCATAGCGTTTCTTTTATACCCGAGAACCTTTGATACACTTTGAGGATCCGTGATCATCGCTCTTATCTCATCAGCACTTCTTTTAGATGCTATCTCACTAAAAGGTGGTCCAAAAGCAACTGCCGTTTGATGGTGGCATCCCCAACAATATGTCTCAAAAACCTTTTTCCCATCACTAGTACTAGCATTACGGTCACTACTTGTTTTTGCCAAAAGGGTAGATGAAAAAATCGTTATAAAGAGTAAAATAAGAGATAACTTTTTCATGTCTTCATCATATCAACTTTCTTGTTATTTACTCTTGATTTGTATCAAATAGCTTTTGATATCGCACTAAATCACTGAGACTTTTTTTCTCATATAGATTTAAATGCTGCAACTTTTTTAGACAATTTCTATAGCTTTGGTTTTTGCATTTTTGATGATAGATATCTAAGCCAAATAGAGCAGGATAAAAGCGTCTATTTTTACAGATAAAGTTATATTTTCCGACAGGCACATTAGCCGGATAGGACTTGATCATCTTTAACTGCTTCGTATCCCAAACTTGTAGAGATCCGTTTTTATCATAAATACTCAGATAGGTATATCTGCCGTCTCCGCTAAACTCCGCATGGATGTACTGTTTTCCTTTTTTAGGGATCATTTTTTTGATAGAGTAATCCTTTTTATTGACCAATATCAGCGCATCACTACCGTTATCAACCCAGAGGTAGGGGGTATTTGGATGCGTTTTGGCAAAAAACCCGTCTCCACCGATATCGATCTTTTTAACAAAGTCCCAATCATACATCTTCCAAATCGTGATAAAAGAGCTTCTAAGGTGAGGTGTTGCAAAGTAGAAGTTGCCCTCTTTATAGAAGTATGTTGCGCTAAAGAGGTGAGGCATACCCTCCATTTTGTGCTCATAGACCTTTTTGAGTGTTTGTATATCATAAACCCTGAGTACCTTTCCTCTTCTTGCCGTTGCAATCAAATAGTTATCAAAGGGGTCTATGAAGTAGTCCTCTATCGGCTCATCTATCTCTTTGTATGAAAATTGAAGTGTTTTTATATCTACAAATCCCACTTTAGGCTTATCTCTAAGGGTAAAAATCATCTCATCTTTTGTATATAGGTCATAGAGGGCGCTTATTTTACCCTCTATGGGTTGTAGTTTTTCGATCCCGAAATTTTCACTCTCAAAAATGGCAATTTGCTGAGGCAAGAGACAAGTGACAAAAAGGTGTTTGCCGTTTCTACTTAATGATAGATTTCGGAGGTTTATACAAGCTCTTACCTTACCTTCAACTCTTCCGTTTTTTAGAGAATATTTTACAACATATCCATCTCTAGTGGGGATATAGATACTATCGGCATCGGGAAAGCGGTACTTAATCCCCCCGTGAACATTTCTGAGTGGAAATCTATCTAAGATCTTCTCCTTCTCCATGATCCAGACTTTTCCTCCGTCTCTCTCCACAACCGGCATAATATCGGCTATATCTTGTATATGAAGATCTTTTTTAGGGTTTTTATACTTTATGAGACTCTTTTCTATCTGCTCTTTACTCCAGGTGATATTTTTATCCAAAGGGGTTTTGATATACTTTGCGATATCGATTCGTTGTAGTTGAGATAGATTATCAAATTTTGGCATAAGTGTTTGTGGGAAGCCGTCTTTGATCTTCTCCGCAAGTTTGGAGACGGTTTTATATTTTTTTAGTGTTTTGGAGTAGAGTGGTGGTCCCTCAAGACCTATCCTATCTTTATGGTGGCAAGATGCGCAGTAAGTTTGATAGAGCTTCTCTCCTCTATTTTGCTTTGGTAAAGCTTCGATAAAGTGTCCCGAAGACTCATCAAAGGAAAATAGTGGGAGAGTAAAAAGTATTAGTACCAACAGCTTCACATAAAATCCTTTTCATATTAAATTAGATACCAAGGAAGAGAAATCCTTGGTATAAGGGGGATTAGTAGATATCTCCCATTGTGTTAGTGACATTGAACTTACCGGTAGGTGTGATAAGTCTCTTGTCTTGAATAACCTTTTTGAGTTTTAGGGTATTTGCATCAAAGACTAAGATCGCAGATGCAGTTTTTTTGTTACCCCAGATACTAGTCCAGACTTCACTACCGTCAGCGTTAAACTCAAAGTGTACAGGACCCCTCGCTTTAACTTTAGGGTCGTCAGATTTTAGATACTCCTCAGGGATAGGTATCGTTTTAACAACTTCAAGTTTATCTTTGTCTATGACATAGATTTGCGTTTGAAGTTTTCTATCTGGATTGACCGGTCGATCCGCAAAGATATATTTGCAGTTAGGGTGAGTTTTTATAAAGAGATTTCCTCCACCTTCGCCCGGAAGCTTGATCTTTTTAACAACTTTCCAAGCATTATCAGGGTGTCCTTTCGGATCGGTACCGATAGCCACTATATCGTTGCTTCCTATATGTCCTGTTAACCATACCGGTCCATACTTTTTAGAGTCAACATTTGCACCTCTACCCGGATGAGGTTTGGTTCCTTGTGATGGAATATTTGCGACCAGTTTTCCCTCTACGGTATCGATTACAGAGATGGTGTCTCTTGCGTTTGCTGCAGTCAAGAAGTATCTTTTAGTACTATCCCAACCACCGTCATGCAAAAATCTCTCCGCTTCTACCATTTTAATCGTCGGGTTTTTTACATCAGTGTAGTTATAGAGCCAAACTTGACCTGTCTCTTTGATGTTAATAACCCACTCAGGCTTATGGTGATTTGCTATGATCGCAGCAACTCTAGCCTCTCTTGTGAAGACACCGTCATCATATGTATAACTTGCTGTTGCGACTTGTTTGAGCGGTTCTAAAGTTTGACCGTCAAGTGTCACGATGGATGGTGGCCAATAGCATCCTACAACGGCATATTTACCCTCATATCCCTCATATTTAGAGGTATCGATACTTCGCGCATCGTTACAGACTCTGATTTCAGCCACATTTTTTGGCTCTTTCATCCAAAGATCAATCAAGGAAGCTTTACCGTCTCTTCCTATAACATACATATATCGCCCATCTTTAGAACTTCTGAGGATATGCGTAGCAAATCCTGAAGGCACAACGGAGACAACCTCTTTTTTATCGCCGTCAACGATAGCGATCTTTCCAACATCTCTTAGTACTACGCCAAAGTAGTTTTTCCAGTTTCTATCTGTTTCAGGTTTGGTAGGTCTTTGATCAACAGGAACTAAAACTTTCCAACTTTTTTTCAGATCAGCCATCGACTTCTCAGGCGGTTGAGGTGGTGGAAGTTGGACATATTTAGCCATTAAATCCACTTCCTCTTTTGTAAGTTCTCCAGATTTTCCCCATCCGGGCATACCTCCCGGTGTACCGTTATAAATGAGAGCTTTTAATGCTTCGGTTCCAAGATTTTTCGTACCGTGCATCGCTCCCTTTTTATCTTTATGTGGTTCAGGTCTTATCCAAGGACCAAGAGCTCCTTTTCTAAGCATACCGTGACATCCCGCACATCTGTCGAAATAGATCTGCTTCGCTTTAGCCATCTCCTCTTTACTGAGTTTTATCTCTTCCGCCTGCAAAGCTACTGTCATGAGACCAAGCGCAGCAGCTAAGCTTACAATTTTGCCAACTTTCATTTTTCCTCCTTTATGAAAATTTAAATTTTTTACTTATCCTTTTCCAACTTTTTCTTTTCACTGAAATAGATCCAGATCATTGGAAGAACTATTACGGTATGTAAAAAAATGGTCAGTGTCAACGGTCCTTGGTTTAATGTTCCAAAAAAACTTGGATTGACATCTGTAAATGCTTCAAACATCCTCTTCTCCTTTCAGACTATATATGCAGAAGTATCCAACTTCTGCAATAATTGCCACTATGCCGTAGCAGTTGTGGCAACACCTTGCTCTGCGGAAGCCTCTTTTTGACCGATTGTTAAAAGATCTAAAAGTAACAAAACAAATCCGGCAAAAGTGACTACTCCCATAGCGAGTCTCCAGCCCTGAGCTTGTATATACCATGGAAGATTTTGTGCCGTAAAGTAAGCTTCCCAAGTTCCTCCAAGTTCAGCTCTCTCTACGAGTACCTGTTCATATCCGGCGATTGTCAATGCAACGGTCATGCCTAGTACTCCAAATGTTATTAAGGATATTGCCCATTTGGATTTTGTTGTCATAGTCATCTTTTTGATACCGTATGCACCTTGAATGCCTAGATACATCATACCGATCAAGATCGTTGCATAAGCACCGAAAAATGCCAAGTGTCCGTGAGATGAGGTAAACTGAGTACCGTGAGTATAGATATTGACTTGCGGTAGTGTGTGGAAAAATCCCCATATACCGGCACCTAAAAAGTTACCGAATGCGTTTGTAGCGATCCATGCCATCGCTGGAGTGTTATTGACCGCATGGGCACCGCTTTTTGCGAGTACTTGTCCTTGCTCTTTACCCCAATCATACAGAACATGCACAAACATCGCAACGAGAGGAACCGGCTCGAGTGAGCTAAATAGCGCTCCGATCTCCCACCAATACTCAGGTGTTCCGATCCAGAAATAGTGGTGACCGAGACCGAGTATTCCAGAGCCAAAAAGCATCAAAACCTCTATCCAAAGCCACATCTCAACGATCTCTCGTTTTGCTCCAAGAATCTTAACAAGACCGTAAGCCGCCAATGCTCCTACGAACACTTCCCAGGTTGCTTCAACCCATAGGTGAATAACCCACCACCACCAATATTGATCAACCGAGATATTGTCTGTAAAAAAGACACCTGCTAAATATAGACCGGCTAGTGCGAAGAGATCGGCAACTAGTACAGTCATAATACCTGTTCTTCTACCCTTCATATAGGTGGCAAATACATTGAAGTAGAAGATAAGTACTACCGCTACGATACCGATATCAGCCCATCTTGGAGCTTCAAGATATTCACGCCCCTCATTGATAAGCCATATCGTACTCTCTTTTCCCGGTCCAACTTGGATGAAGATATAGACGAGTACGACTACTGCTACAGCTGCGGTTAGTACCCAAAATGCCAGTTTGGCGAGACCTGCGCCTATGACATCTCTTCCTGTTTCATCTGGAAGTAGATAGTAAACCGAACCTATCATCGCATAGAGCATCCATACAACCAGTGCATTGATATGTACCATCCTAGCAACACTAAAGTCAAAGATCTCAAATAGAAAGCTAGGGTAGAGAAACTGAATCGCGGCAATGAGTCCCATTAGCAGTTGTGCGCCAAATAGCACAATTGCAACTCTAAAATACATCATACCGATCTTTTGAGATTCGTACTGTAATTTATTTGTTTTGATACTAGCGAGCATAGGTCGTTCCCTCCTCTTTGCCGAAATTTCTTGGGAAACCGTTGGTGTCAATAGCACTCATATGTTTTAAAAATGCCACTATACCTTTTGCTTCCTCTGCAGTTATGCCTAGGTTGGGCATCATACGGGCATGTGTAGGATACTTAGAAGGGTGTTGTAAAAACTCTGCCATTGCCTCTTCTCTAGTACTTTTTCCTGTCATTGCCATCATAGAGCCCTTATCACTCCATGCAGGATCTAGCCAAGCTTTGGTAAGATCCGGAGCATAGTATGCACCGTTTCCAAGAAGTGTATGACAATTCATACAGTTTTTTGCTTGAATGGTTAGCTTTCCAAGATGGAGAAGTTTCGCTGCCTCTTTGGGAGACCACTCTTTCCCAAAAAACGGCTCTTTTTCCCCGATAACGGGTACCTCATGTCCTCTTTTTTCACTCATCTTATAGTCGATGTGATAGTTGATAACCGTAGGGGCAGGAACCCTTTTGGTTACACCTTTTTGTAAATCCGCATCACTACCCATCGTAATCTGACTCATCGTATCAAATGTTAGCCAGATGAGAAGGATAGTGGAAAATCCCGTAACCCATGCAGCCGATCGTTTCCAGAACGATATGCTACTCCAAACAGACTTTGGTCGCTCCGCCATTTAAACCTCCTTTAGTCTTGTTGTTCGTGGGTCTCCTGCATCAAAAAGTAGATGAAGTGAGGTAGGATAAGATAGGCTACCATCGCTATCATCAATACTTTTCGTGTAAAATCCCCGCTTCCAACTAGAGTACTGAGAAGATAGAGAGAGTATGCGCAGCCAAACCAAGAGAGATAACCGAGATACTGAAAGTATGACGGTATCTTTTTCATTTTGGCAAAAGTATACAAGCCCACAAAAACGATCCCGAAAATCATCACAAGCGTAGCCGAGGTAAAAATCGGAAGAAAATCTCCGGGAGCAAGTTGAGGCATGTTGAGGTATACTTCTTTCATACTATCTCCTCTATGTAAAGTACTACATTTGAAATTGTAATGAAATATATAATTTTTGGTGTTGATGCAAATCAAGAGTAAAAAGTTAGAGGAGGATTTTGGTTTGAAAGTGCGAATACAGATATAAACTGTATCTATTTTACATCTCTAACGCACCTTACATACATCCCCATATAGCTTCTGCATCTATGGCTGGCTCCGTTTTGGATGTTGAGTGTTCGGTAGTAGTGGATGGAGGGGTTGTCTCTATTGACGCCGTAGTAACTACTAGACCAGTAGTTACCCTCGGTAAAATCTTTCTCATTTTTGCCAAAAGTAGGGAGATAATCAAATCTTTCATCTATTGCCGGATCATAGTGGGATCTATCTGCGATGCTAAGGAGTTCAGAGATAGTTGGGAGTCTCCAGTCGTCAAAACCGGCAAGTTTGAGATTTTGACAATAGGCTTTCGCATCATCGACAGACATGATGTTATTTTTAAGAGATGGATCGTTTTGCCACATAAGATTGGTAGTGGTGTCTATAATCGTCTTTGATTTTTTTACAAAGTGATCTTTTGGCAGCTTATCCCCCTTAACACATCTGATAGCGCGTCTTTTTGATTTGTCAAACATATCTCTATCACTATACATATATGACCAACCGGTGGAGAAATCGACATAATAGGCGTAATGTTGAGGATCAGCCATATATGGGGTAGAGCTCCAAAACTCTTCACTCGCCTTAGTACTAAAGATCGGATCTATTTTAGGATTATGTGCAAGATCCAAAAGGGTTAAAAGCTCCCTTTGCGTAGGTACTCTCCAACCACTCTCTCCATCTAGTACGAGATCTTTGCAAATCTCCTTGGCTTCATCGAAATCTCCCCACTTTATGCCGCTATCTTGCCACTTTAAACCTGTTTGATTATCTATAACAATAGAGCCTTTTTGGGTGTAATGCTCTTTGGTAAGCTTCTTAGTACTAGAGCTTGGTTTAGAGCTTTTAGGCATTTGATCTTTTGTTTCGCTTTTAGGTAGTGATGGTGTTTGTTGTTTCTTAGTACTAGCGATGTTGTGATCGGTACTAGCGTTTATCTCATCTTTTTTTGCGGTTGCATTTTGCGCTTGACTACTTTGGCTAGAGCTGTTTGTGAGGGTTTGTGTGGGAGTATTTGAAATATCGTTGTTTGTACTACTCTCTCTTTTACTTTGTGTAGAGCCGGAGCTACCTCCACAGCCGATGAGTGTAAAGAAGACGATAGTACTTACTAAAAAAATACTTCTCATAAGATATCCTTGAAATCTAATAAATGAAATATACTTGATATTTAATAATATAAAGTAAATATATTATCTTTTTAAGTAAACTGTAAAGTCATTTGGCAAATAGCCGCTTTGGAGAGTTACCTCACACTCAAACTTTTTGCAAAAGTGTTTTATCTCTTGCTGTAAGAAGTAGTTGAAGTGTTTGCTATCATCTTTTCCGTAGGGGAGGTTAAAGAGAAATCCTTTTGTAGAGTGAGCGAAACATCGTTTTATAAATAGAAATGTTTCAAAGCGACTTAGGATGTTCATCGAACCGCTTGCGATATAAAAATCAGCCTGTTGTAGATCATCTTTTAAGATATCTTTTTGATAGATCTCCTGTCCGGTTTTATCTCTCGCTATCTCTACGCTTTCAGAAACGATCTCATACCCTATGTAGGTGACATTTTTATCTTTGACCCACTCATAAAAATCTCCAAAACCGCAACCGGCATCGATGATGGTACTACCGGGTAGGTCATCTTTTATAAGACTATATATCACTTTAAAGCGTTTTTGCTGAGAAGCTTTATCAAACCAGTTTAAACCTTTGGCTGTTACACCATACTTTTTGAGAGCATTTTTGTAAAAGAGATCATTATCGATACGAGGCATATCTAAGTATAGCTAAATCGGACTAATGGAATGCTATTTGCTTTAAATAGTTTAATAATATTTAAATATGGAGTAAAGATGTTTAATGGAAAAAATATACTTATAACAGGTGGAACAGGAAGTTTTGGTAAGAAATTTACACAGACGCTCCTTCAGAGATATCAACCAAATAAGATAATCATATACTCACGAGATGAACAAAAGCACTATGATATGGCTAAAGAGTTTACACAAAAGTGTATGAGATACTTTGTAGGCGATGTGAGAGATTTCAAGAGACTTAGAAAAGCTATGAAAGGTGTTGATTATGTTGTGCACGCGGCAGCGATGAAGCATGTGGATATCGCTGAATATAACCCTATGGAGTGTATCAATACAAATATACGAGGAGCGGAGTTTGTGATAGATGCGGCTATTGATAATAAGGTTAAAAAGATTATAGCCTTATCAACCGATAAAGCGGCAAATCCTATCAATCTTTACGGTGCGACAAAATTGGCTTCAGATAAGCTATTTGTGGCGGCAAACAATATGATAGGTGATGAAGATATTGCATTTAGCGTTGTGCGGTACGGTAATGTGATAGGAAGTAGAGGTTCAGTAGTGCCGTACTTTAAAAAGCTGTTAAAACAGGGAAAAGAGAGACTTCCGATAACAGATGAGAGAATGACAAGATTTTTCATTACTCTTCAAGAGGGTGTTGATTTTGTGATTAAAAGTTTTGCTAGGATGCAAGGTGGAGAGACATTTGTACCAAAAATACCTAGTATGAGGATGATAGATCTAGCTATGGCGATGAATGATGGAAAAGGGTATGATGTGATAGGGATACGCCCTGGAGAGAAGTTGCATGAGGCGATGATTACTAAAGAGGATAGTTTACGAACGATAGAGTTTGATGACCACTATGTGATAAAACCAACGATCTCATTTACACGAAATATTGATTATACGGTAAATGCGTTAGGAGAGAGAGGGAGATTGGTAGATGACGGCTTTGAGTATGCATCGGATAAAAATAGTGTTTGGCTAGAGAAAGAGAAGTTTTTAGAGTTAGAAGAGTTATGAGTAGTGTAGTGATACCATCTATTCCTTACGGTAAGCAGACGATAAGAGAAAATGATATCGAAGCGGTAAAAGAGACGCTCTTTTCACCCTTTATCACAACAGGACCAAAAGTAGCTGAGTTTGAAGAAGAGATATGCAGATATACCACAGCAAAATATGCCGTAGCGGTCTCTAACGGAACGGCTGCTTTGCATCTTGCCTCTTTGGCACTTTTAGAAAAGGATGATTTAGTACTAACGACTCCAAACTCATTTCTTGCAACGGCAAACGCTATACTTTATGCGGGTGCTAAGCCGATATTTGTAGATATAAAAGAAGATGGAAATATCGACTTAGATCTCTGTGAGGA
>JALWLO010000009.1 GCA_027084135.1 Campylobacterales bacterium
ATATATAATAGATTATATAAAGCTTAATGTATTAAAAAAAATTATACCTTTTAGATTTTTATTATGGTTTAATGAAGTTGATATATAATATCCTCAAACTTATCATCCCAAATTTTGTATTAAAAGATGCAGATGATGTATTGGCAAATCAAATTTTGGGATCATGGTGGTGAAATGGCTATTTTTATCAAAAAGTTACTCTATTTAGTACTAGTACTCATCCTCATATCGCTTATAAGCTTTTTTGCGATCCATCTAGCTCCAAACTCATTTTTTGCAAGCGGAGAGTTAAACCCAAATATCACGAAAGAATCGATTGAGCATCTCAAGCAGGTTTATGGATTGGATAAGCCGCTTATTGTGCAGTATCTCTCATGGATTAAGGCGATGCTTCACTTTGATTTTGGCATATCATTTGCAAGCGGTAAAAGTGTAGCGGAAGAGATACTCTCCAGACTTCCTATTACACTTACTATCAATATCATCTCGTTAGTACTAATCTTTATCTTTTCACTCTATTTCGGTATCAAATCGGCTATGAAGCAAGATAGCAGATATGACAGCAATTTAAAGCAGTTGGCTCTCTTTTCTTACGCTATGCCCTCATTTTATCTTGCACTTTTGCTTATCATCATCTTTTCGGTCAAGCTTGGTTGGTTTCCGATCTCCGGACTTGAGTCAATAGAGCCCAAAGAGGGCTTTGCGAAGTTTTTAGATAAATCATGGCACTTAGTACTACCGATATTTGTGATCTTTTTTGGGGGAGTGGGTTCTCTTATGATGTATGTGAGAAGTTTGACGGTAGATATACTTAAAAGTGACTATATCTTTTTTGCAAAGGCGAGAGGGATCGCTGATAGAGAGTTGGTAAAACACTATATTCTGCCCAATCTCTCCCCGCCTATTATCACGATGCTCGGTCTCTCACTTCCGGGACTCATCGGCGGTTCGGTTATTTTGGAGTCGATATTCTCCATTAACGGTATGGGGCTACTCTTTTATCAGAGTGCATTAAGCAGGGATTATCCTGTTATCATGGGGATTTTGATCATCTCGGCATTTTTGACGCTTCTTGGAAATATCATTGCAGATCTGATTTTACTCAAAATCAATCCCCACTTTAAAGCAAACTAACTACTCACCTCATTTTCATGTTGCAACTCATCCACATAGTCGCACAGTTCAGAGTTTGTGGTACACGCTTCTGTTAGGTCATTTGAGTGTGCTACGATATTTGAGTCAACAAATTTCCAATCAATAATATCAAACCACTTAAGCAGATAATCTTTGCGCCTATTTTGATAGTCAAGATAGTATGCATGCTCCCAGACATCACATACAAGTAGCGGTTTATGCCCATGGATAAGCGGTGTATCCGCATTTGAGCGTTGGGTGATGGTTAGCTTCTCATTGACATCTAGCTCTAGCCAACACCAGCCCGAGCCAAAAAGAGTGGCGGCTTTTTGGATAAAAGTCTCTTTAAACTCCTCAAATGAACCGAAATTCTCCTCTATGAGTTGCAGCAGTTTTGGAGGAACAGGTGTCGGCTCCGGCGTCATGCAAAACCAGTAAAACTCATGGTTATATGCTTGTGAGGCATTATTAAAGAGGGCATTGCTACTATTGTGCACGATATCGACTAGAGTCATATCCTCAAACTCTGTACCCTCGATCAGCTTATTGGTATTATCTATATAAGCTTGGTGATGCTTATGGTAGTGATAATAGATGGTCTCTTTTGAGATAACTCCCTCTAACGCATCCTCTTCATA
>JALWLO010000010.1 GCA_027084135.1 Campylobacterales bacterium
CCTCCCAATTCTCCCGTGACATTGAGGCATTCGCCGAGGAAGTAGAGGTTTAGGTACTTTTTGCTCATTATGGTTTGAGGATCGATCTCGTCAGTAGCGATGCCTCCTTTGGTGACTTCGGCTTTGGTGTAGCCGAAATTTCCTGCGGTGGCGAAGCGGTGGCGCAGAGAGAGATACCGCTAAGTTCTTTCATCCAAAGCCGCTCTCTTTGAAGTGTCAATCCTACAAGCGCAGGAGCGGTCGGCACGATCGTATGACCAAATGACTGTGCGATCTCATAAGCAATCCCACTCGCACCGATTGAGTGAGGCTTAAAGGGGTCAGCACTTAAAAATTAACTTCTAGAAAACATTTCAAGTGGAAGATTGCTGATTTTTTTTAGCGATTGTTTAAAGAATTTTGGGGTCTGTGATCAACTCTTTACTTCTAGAACACTCCCTAGCAAAACAAAAAATGAACTTTTTAAATCCCCTTAAATCAAATCAAACCGCAACGCAAACCCTAAACCATCAAACCAAACAACCACAAAGCTATCTTGTTTTTCTCCATACTATAGTCTGTATCTACCACGACAAAACTATTTTCTACATTTTGTATCTGTTTAAATGATTTGTTCTTTCCACCCACTTCAAAGATAGTATCATCCACCCTAAAATCCCCAATATCACTATAATATATCCTCTCAAAACAACTCGCAAAAAATGTCTCTCTCACCGTTCCTATATCTACTTCTATCCCAAATTCATCTGCAAATGTATATAAGATATTTGTATTTCCAAAGAGTAATTTTTCTGGTTTTTTAGAGATGGTTTGGGAATATTTTTTTAGTGGTTTGATGATTTTCGTCTCTTCGAGGATGTTTAGATATGTATTCAGCGTAGGATGCGACACACCAAACTCTTGACAAAGGGCGGTGATATTGACTTTAAAAGGCACTTTGGCATAGATAAGTTTTGCGATAAATTTTTTGAAGATGCTCAAATGTGTATATTTTATCTTATTGAGTGAGGGGATATCTTCATTTATGATTTTTTCCAAAGCGTTAAAGAGTTTATTTTTATACTCCTCTTCATCTTCTATAAAAAATGGATAAAAACCAATTTCAAGATATTTTAGAAAATTTTTATAAAGAGTAGGATGCTTAAGTGCTAGTGTTGAGCTTATCTCATTGTGATTTGAGAGTATCTCATCAAATGAAAGTATCGGCAATTCTATTCCCTCTGAAAACTTCAAAAACTCTCTAAAACTCAGCGGCTTTACATAGCTTATGACAGCTCGCCTGCTTAAATCATACTTTTCATTGAGTATATTTAACATAGAACTACCAGAAAACCGAATCTTCAAATCAGGAAACGAGTCATAAATAGTTTTTAACTCCATAGCCCAATCTTCATACTTGTGTATCTCATCTATGACAATGACTTGACCATCAAGCTTGACAAAGGCATCTGCTATGTCGTATATCGAACTATTTATGATATAGACATCATCCGCAGAAAAATATAGATATTCACTAGGTTTAAAATTTTGCTTAAGATACTGTAGCAAGAGTGTAGTTTTGCCAACACCTCTTTGACCTATGAGCCCTACAAGACGATTGTTTGAAGTGAGTTTGTCTAGGTACTTATCTCTTTTAAAATCAAGCGAAATATGCTTGATAACTCGTGCTTGTTTGTTTAGAATATAGTTCAACATTTAAAATGCCTTTTAACTTTTTGTTATTATATTTAAAATATACTTTAAACTCTTAGTGATGAGATCCTC
>JALWLO010000011.1 GCA_027084135.1 Campylobacterales bacterium
CTCTATCAAAGAGATAGCAAGTGAAGAGAAGGATGAAGCAAAAGCCCTTAATAACAGTGGCAAATATCTCATAGGGTATGATCCGCTTGACGGCTCAAGCTTGGCGGATGTAAACCTCTCGGTGGGCGCGATTTCCGGCATATATGAGAGTGATTATAGCGGTAAAAATATCGTTGCAAGCATTTATGTAGTCTATGGACCGAGAGTTGAGATGGTGGTCGCCAAGAGAGGTGAAGATGTCAAGATGTATAGACTTGATAGCAACGGAGAGTTTGCTTTTATACAGGAGCTAAGACTAAATGAAAAAGGCAAACTAAACGCTCCAGGCGGTACGCAAAAAGATTGGTTCCCGTTTCACAAAAAGCTCATCGACTCCATATTTTCCGATGGATATCGTCTAAGATACAGCGGCGGAATGGTACCTGACCTTCACCAAATCCTCATCAAAGGCGGAGGACTCTTTAGCTACCCCTCTACCACATCAAGTCCGAAAGGAAAACTTAGGATGACATTTGAGGTATTTCCGTTTGCACTTGTGTACGAAACGGCGGGCGGCGAGGCAATAGACGGTACTAAAAGGCTCTTAGAGCTAAGTCCGAGCCATGTACATGATACAACCCCATGCTTTTTTGGCTCAAAAAGTGAGATAGAGAGGGTAAGAGAGGCTTATGCAAGAGGATAATAGAAATACGCAAACAGAGGAGCTTGATGAGTGGGAGATCAAGCGAGAAGAGCAGATGCAACTGCTTTTAGAGTGTCAGCAAAAGATGGGCTTTAAGAGTTGCCTAGAGTGTGAAAAACTTATCGGCTGTGAAGTGAGAAACTCCTATGTAAAAGCGGTTTATGAGAGCATGAATAAAGGTCAAGGCGGAGGGTTTGAGTTTTAGAATATCTGTAATAATCTGCACCCAAAGGCAGACTATTACACTTTCTTAGTTTGTAAAGTAGTATCTTCCTGATGTATAATCACTCACATCGTTAGCTCTTTTTTGAGGCGTTGATCCATCATTGCTACTCGATGGTTTTGCTATACCCATTTTAATTTCATTTTTTGACTCATTTCCGGATGCAACTATCGTTGTATAAAATGTCTTAGTGATATCACTACCTAACATGTGGTTAGGAACTTTATCCACTATATCATCTCCATGATCAAATTTTAAATTTGCTTCCAACGCTTTGCCACCGTTTATAGTTTCCCCTGTTGTTAAACTATAGTAAGAGAGAAGCATCTCTGTTTCGTCACCGGTACATTGTTCATTAGCATACTCTTTATATTCAAATTGGATTGTTGAGCCATAAGTAACATGAGATATAATCTTTCCTTTTCCATCACCGGTAGGCAAACAACTCGTTTTTTGCTCACCGGTCACCAATTTACGAGCAAGTAATAAATAGTTTTTTAAAGGTTCAATATCATCGATACTATTTACAGCTTTTGTAGAGCTTCCCCCACCATCAGTATGTTGGTTGCTTGTATCACTACCACTGTTTGAGCTTTGGTTATCGCCGCCACTGCCATTTCCACCACCACATCCTACGATTGCAAGGAGAGATAGGGTAAAAAGACTTAATTTAAATTTAGTTGACATTATAATCCTTTAGTAAATTATTTAAAAGTGTGATTATACAAAAAAACAATAAGTTTAAACTTAAATAAAATAATCTTTTAATTATATTTTTTATTTTACACTACACCTCGGCAAGCATGTACGCTCACTCAGTAAAAAATATGTAAAACCTTATGCATAAACCAATACTTCAATTTGTAGCTAAAATGGTTGTAAGTTTTTACTTTGATGTTCAAAGAATTGCAAATCTCTATAGCAGCAAGACTGCTTCGATCTTGATCTCACATATAATGAAACCGACACTGTGCGATGATGAGAAAATCTCCATCGATCTTATAGACTAATCGATGCTCATCGGTAATACGCCTTGAGAAGTAGCCGCTTAGGTTTCCTTTCAGTCGCTCAGGTTTTCCCTGCCCTTCTGAACTACTAGGATTTCGCTGAATATCCTTGATGAGAAGGTTGATGCGTTTAAGAACTTTTTTATTAGTCTGTTGCCAATAGAGATAATCCTCTCAAGCTATCGTAGAAAATGCAACAATCACTCTTCTATCAACTCTTTGGTTTCAAAGTACCCCGCTTCGATCTCCTGAATCGACTCTAAAAGTCTATCTCGGTTGGCAGGTGTAGATAGTAGATAGAGTGTCTCTTTCATAGAATGATATTCATCGGCTGAGATCAACACCGCTTTTTTATCATTTTTAGTCGTGATGAGATAGGTTTCAAAGTTCTCATCTACATCATCGATAAGCGATTTGAGATTATTTCTGGCATGAGAGTAATTGACTGCTTGCATTACTGCCCCTTTTGACAAAATATTGTCATATTTTACCATTTTAACAAGATCTTGTCAAATTTTATTTTTGAACCCTCAAACCTACCTGAAAAACTGTGAAAAAAGATAAAACAGCAGGCTAAAAACAACACTAAGCAGTATCGAAGTGGTTATCGGGAAGTAAAAGGAAAAGTTCTCTTTTTGGATATAGATATCGCCCGGCAGTCGAAAGAGTTTCACCCCAAAAAGCATCAACAAGCCGACTAATACAAAAATCACACCGATAACGATAAATATCTTTGCCACTACTCTCCTTTGCTCATCATCACTTTTGCCAACGCCTTAGCCTCCTCTTTACTGCTAACTTCCCCGTCAAGCTGTTTTTGGTATATCTCTTGTAGTACTAACCCGAACTTCTTCGACGGCTCAAACCCCATCTCTATAAGGTCTCTTCCCTCTATCAGCGGTTTTGGAGCGCTATTTAAGACATCCAACTCCTTCGCTTTTTCCAAAAGCCACTCCCCCGCTTCAAATCTCCCCTCCTTTGCATCTTCCGTCGTCCTTCCTAAAAAGTCAGCCTTTGCAACGATCACCAAATCCTCTATATTTACCTTAGTCGCAAGTCTTCGTACGGCACTGAGAGAAGATTTATGATGATAGAGTTGAAACGGCTTTAAGTGGTGTGCTACAAGCGGTACGACTCTTTTGGTTATCTCGCTCTCACTTGTCAAGCTTTTGATAAAGGTTTTTGTCGGCTCTACGCCAGCTTCTTCGTGTCCTCTCGATCTTATCGCCCCATCGATATACTTGGTGGTTGCCGGTTTTCCAAAGTCATGACATAAAACTCCGAGCATAAGAATTAAATCTCTTTTATCATCTCCCGTTCTAAGCGTTGCCATCGCATCGATACTCATCATCGTATGCGTCCAAACATCACCTTCAGGATGCCATTTGGGCTCTTGCTCTACTCCTATGAGGGCTTCAAGCTGCGGGTAGTACCTTAGCACCCCAAGCTCTCGCATAAGCTCAAATCCGATAGAGGGTTTATCCGCCTTTAAGAGTAGCTTCTTAAACTCCTCCCAGATTCTCTCTCTGCTTAGCTCCTCCAATGCTCCGCTCTCAACAACCCTTTTGCAAAGCTCCTTAGTACTAGACTCCATCTCAAAGCCAAATCTCGCACAAAATTGCACCCCGCGATAGACTCTAAGTGGATCCTCTACGAAACTCTCTTCATCGACCGCTCTTAGTATCTTAGCAGATAGATCTTCCCTGCCCCCAAAAGGGTCGAGAAACTCTCCCTCAGCAATATCATACCCCATCGCATTGATGGTAAAGTCCCTTCTTATCGCCGCCTCTTGAAAGCTAAGCTCCCCGTCAAGCTCCACGGCAAAGCCTTGATGTCCTTTTGCAATTTTCCTCTCTTTTCTGGGTATGGAGAAGTCAAACTCCTCACCCTCACGAAATAGTTTCAGCACTCCAAAGCTTTTACCGACCTCTTTGACTGCACCAAACTCACCCAAAAGCGCTTTTAGCGCATCCAAACTCCCTATCCCGTAAACCTCTATATCAAAATCTTTTGCACTTTTCCCCATAAAGTGGTCACGCACACTACCGCCTACAATAACAGCTTTTGCACCTAGACCTTTTAGTTTATCGCTGATCTTGTCAAGAATTGACGGATATCTCATTTAGTACTAAACAGTAGCGGTTTCTTCACTTTCAAATACTCTATCACCTTAACAATCTCTTTATAGCCCATCTCTTCATCATCATTATCAAAAAAATCATCTAAGACCTCGATATAGGACTTAACGGCATCCTCCATCAACTCATCTTTTACACCCGCGAAATGAAGAGCCGCCTCAAGCATATCCGCCAGATGTATCGTTAGCTCTTCCACCTCTACTTCAAGTGATTTCAATCTCTTATCCATTGCTATTCTCTCCTATCGTTAAAGCCTCTTGTATTTGCTCTTTTATCTCACTATATTTAAATGAGTCTTGAAAACTCTCAAACCTCGCCCCTGCGGCATTGCTATGTCCGCCTCCGTCAAAAAGCTCTTTCGCCATTTTACTCACATCCATCTTATCGTTTGCTCTTAGCGATATATTGCCTTTTCCGTTGATGTCCATAAAAAAATCGTAGTCGGGATTTTTGACTAAAAAGTCGTTACCTATGATAGAGACATTCCCTATCTGATAGGTGAGTATCCCTTTGTAGCCGTCATAGTGTATCTCCAGCTCTTTTGCCCTTTTGCTAAGCTCATTCACCACAAATTGACTTACAAGATTTTCAAGCGTATCATCCTCCTCTTTGAGAAAAAACCTCTTCTTTAGATGGTGGATATCGTTATCTAACACGATATGCGGTGTGCTTAAGTTCATATACTCTTTCGCCTCCTCCAAAAGTGAGAAGATGTAGTTACTATTCTCCTCTTTGAAGTGGATCCGATTTATCTCTCTTGCATTTGAGACAAGTCTCATACAAACTTTCCCAAACTCAAAGAGTTCACTCTCTTTTAGCCAGATATCTATCGCATTGACCGCCTCGACGAAGTTTTCAAGCTCTTTGATCTCTTCACAACCCTGCTCAAGAAAGTAGTCATAAGTGATCTTCGTTGCGGATCTGGAGTTATCCAGATAGTACCAGTCATACTTTTGAGCACACTCAAATCCGGTTTTATGATGATCTAAAAGTTGCAACTTAACATAACTACCGAAACTCTTTACCTTTTGGTCTATAAACTTTGCATCTTCAAGGGAGAGGTTGAGATCAGTTATTAGAATAAAGGAGTCTTTTGTACTATCTTTCTCTATTTCAGATATGATCTCCTCCAGCCGCTCTCTGATCTCAACCCCGTAGTTTGAGTTATAGTATGTGATATCCTCAAAACACCTCTTCGTTACCAACTGACAGCTATAACCGTCAAGATCGGTATGTGAGAGGTGATAAACCTTTTGACTCATTCTTCCAACTCCTTTATCTCTATATTTGCTAACACTTCAAACTTCGCCTTTGAATCGACTTCCGCATGCGATAGTACTACGATATCTAGATTAAACTTTTTAAAGATATCCGAAAGCGCCTTTCTCAGTGAAGGGTCCACAATCAATATCACCGGCGCGATACCTCTTTGAAGTATCTCAGCCGCACTCTCACTGACCCTCTCTACAAGTGCGTTAATCTCTCCGATATTGAGTACAAGATCTCTCATCCCCTCTCTCTCTTGGAGGTGTTCTAGTAGCTTCTGTTCGGTAGCGGCGGAAAAAGTCATGAGTTTGATCGTGCCGTCTTCGCTGGTGTACTGTTTGGTGATGGCTCTTGAGAGCCGTGCCCTCACCTGTTCTACTATCACTTCACTATTTTTGGTCACTTCAGCAACATCGGCTACCGTTTCAAGGATGGTTATCATATCTTTTATCGGTATTTTCTCAGCTAAAAGCTCTTTTAAAACCTTTTGCACTAAACCGACACTTGCCACTCTCATACAATCTTCAACAACCACCTCATAATCTTTTTTGACATTATCTATGAGAGCTTGCACATCTTGTCTGGTAAGAAGTTCGGGTGCATTTTGTTTGATAAGCTCACTAAGATGGGTAGATATCACCGTTGAGGGATCTACGACAGTATAGCCCTTCATGATAGCATCCTCTTTTTGAGACTCATCTATCCAAATAGCGTCCAGACCAAATGCCGGCTCTTTTGTCTTGATCCCCTCTATCTCTTCACTCACCAATCCCGAATCCATTGCCAAAAATTTATCGGGATAGATCTCTCCACTTCCGATCTCAACTCCTTTTAGTAGTAGTTGATAGCGATTTGGTTCTAACTGAAGATTGTCCCGTATCCTCACTTGGGGTATCAAAAATCCAAAATCACTAGCGATCTTCCTTCTCATACTTCTGATACGATCGAGTAGATCACCGTTTAGTGCCGGATCGGCAAGTTTGATAAGTTGATATCCCAGATCAAGCTCCAAAACCTCCTGCTTCAAGATATCTTCAAGAACTCTATTCTCCTCCTCCCTCAGCGCTTCATCACTCTTTGCCTTCTCTTTTGCACCCTCTTCGGCAGAGAGTATCTCCTCTACTGCATCTGCCTCAGCGGCAACATTGCTCTTCATGGCAAAATATCCAAGCGCTAAAAATATGAGTCCGACAAATCCCAAGGAGATAGTCGGAAGTCCCGGTACTAGCGCAAAAAGAAGGAGTATAAAGCCCACAATGAACATAGTCTTATACTCGTTAAAGAGCTGCTTGATAGCACTATCGGCAAAGGAGCTCTCATCATCTTTGGTCGCCCTTGTGATGATGATACCGGTTGCGGTTGAGACGATGAGTGCGGGAAGCTGGGAGACCAAACCGTCACCGATCGTTAAAATCGTAAAAGTTTCAGCCGAATCAGCAGCACTCATATCAAACTGAAACATTCCGATCAAAAAACCGCCGACGATATTGATGATCGTTATGATGATTCCGGCAACCGCATCACCTTTGACAAACTTACTCGAACCGTCCATCGCCCCGTAAAAATTCGCTTCGGCGATGATCTCCTCTCTTCTCTTTCTGGCAGTTTGCTCATCGATCAAACCGGCATTGAGATCCGCATCGATCGCCATCTGTTTACCGGGCATCGCATCTAGTGTAAATCTCGCCGCAACTTCCGCAACCCTTGTGGAACCCTTGGTGATCACCATAAAGTTGATGAGTACCAAGATGATAAAGACAATCACACCGATCACATAGTTCCCACCGACCACAAATTGTCCAAATGAGGTGATGATATCACTCACGGCTTCGGGTCCCTCGTGTCCTTTAGAGAGTATCATTCTAGTCGTTGCGATATTGAGTGAGAGTCTATAAAGCGTGATCACTAAGATAAGCGTCGGAAAGGTTGTCAAATCGGTCGGTTTTGGTATATAGAGCGATATCATCAATATCAGCACCGATACCGCCAGTGATATCGTCAAAAAGAGATCTAGTACTGAACTTGGAAGCGGGACGATGATGATCGCGATGATCGCTATCACAAAAAATACAACGGTTAAGTCCCTGTTTTTAGTTATATTTGATACAAAGTTATTAAAGTTGAGCGCTGAGACTCTATCTGTCGCTTTAGCCAAAAGAGTCTCCTAGAGAATATCTTCTAATGTCATATCTTCCAAAAACTCATCTATCTTTTGTTGAAACTTATTTAAAAATGGCCAAATCACACAAAAATCACCCTTTCCGGAAGAGCAGTTAGCCGTGTCGGCAGAGCACTCAAAGACCGATAAAGACTTCTTCTCTGCCACCTCAATCACCTCTCTGATTGTGATATCCTTTGAGTCTCTATCTAATACAAATCCCCCTTTAGCTCCTTTATATGACTTCAGTATCCCTACTTTCGCTTGAGCTTGGAGAATTTTTGCTAAAAAGCTTCTGGATATTCCAAGTCGTTTTGAGAGTGTATCTACATCTTCCGGTTTATCTGACTTTGCAATCAACACTAAAGATAGAAGCGCATATTCACTAGCTCTTGTTAATAACATTATTTTCCTATATATGCATAAAATGCTTAATTTTACTTGATTTTAATATATTTTAGCAAAAAGAGTTTAAAGCTATCATCCATAG
>JALWLO010000012.1 GCA_027084135.1 Campylobacterales bacterium
ATTAGAATACAAAATATATAACAATATTTTAGTATTGGAATAAAAAAATGATAAACGCATTACAACTACTTTCAAATCAAATCCTATCTCAAAAAGTGCCAAAATATAAACGATTCCTATTTGAAAAGATTGATTTTGATGAAAGATTGATCGGTATTTTAGGCTCTCGAGGTGTAGGTAAAACGACCATATTACTTCAATATCTGCATATGATATATAAAGAGAAAAGATCACTCTACATCATAGCAGACCATCCACAAGTAGCAAAATCGGGTCTTTTTGTCATCGCTGATGAGTTTCAAAAGAGGGGTGGGGAGGTTTTGATCATAGATGAGATTCATAAAATCAAAAACTTTGAGATAGATTTAAAGCTTATCTATGATAGTTTCTTCTCTTTACATATCATTTTCACAGGGTCAAATGCCATAGCCATAGATAATGCAAAAGCTGACCTTAGCAGAAGAGCAATACTCTATAAACTACCGGTACTATCTTTTAGAGAGTTTTTAGAGATAGAAACGAGTGAAAGATTTTATCCCCTTTCATTTGAAGAGATAGTCAAAAATCACCAACATCATGCGATAGAAATTGTCTCAAAGATAAAGCCTTTGGCATACTTTGGCACATATCTAAGAAGCGGTGCTTACCCTTTTTATATCAACTCAAAAAAAGGCTATTTACAAAAACTACTCAATGCCACTATGCAGATACTTGAAACGGATCTTCCGATGATTTATGCTATAGACTATGACAAGATCAATGCTCTAAAAAAGTTGATGATCATGCTTTGTCAAAGTGAACCCTATGAGATCAACATATCTAAACTTTGCGGTGCGGTAGAGCTAAATCAAAGAACTCTCTATAAATATTTGGGTCTGCTCCAAGCCGCGGGACTTATCAGAATACTCGGTGCAAAATCAAACGGCATAAGTATCATTTCAAAACCCGAAAAATTATACCTTGATAACACCAATCTCTTCTCTATCTTTTGCGAAAATCCAAAAATCGGTACGATAAGAGAGACATTTTTTGCATCGCAAGTTTCCTACAAGCATACTCTCAACTTCCCTAAAAGCGGCGACTTTGTCGTTGATGAGAAGTATATTTGTGAGATAGGTGGAAAGGATAAAAACTTTAAACAGTTAAAAGATAGCAAAGATGCCTTTATCGTCTCAGATAACATAGAGATAGGGGTTGAAAAGAAAATCCCCCTTTGGCTATTTGGTTTTGTTTATTAAGAGAACCTCTATCACTCCTTAACCGCTTTTACACGGACACGCACATAGTCTGCCCACCAGCCTCTCTCCTCATCATAGAGTTTGGGTTTGAGCATCTCTGTTAGCTTGGATTTGAACTTCTTTTTCTCTTCTTCACTCATCGCTTTCATTATCCCCTCACCAAAGAGATCTAACCAATTCTCTATGCTTTTGATGGGTACCGGTCGTGGTATGATCCGGGCACTCACCACCTCAAAACCGACACTCTCTAATACCTTTTTGTACTCATTAGCACTAGGAAAGTACCAACTATTTTCAAAACCACCCCACTGAGGATGCTCTTCAAATAGTTGCGAAATGGCTTTTATGATCGTTGCCACATTTCCTTCACCGCCAAACTCGGCTACAAATCTACCTCCCCTTTTAAGTGCACGATAGACCCCGTATGCTACCTCATCGGCTTGGGGTATCCAGTGTAAAACGGCATTGCTAAAGACTCCGTCAAATCTCTCATGATAGTCTAACTCTCTAGCAGATCTCACATAAGCCTCTATCCCTTTTGCTCGGCTCTTTTCAACCATCAAGTAGCTACTATCTACACCTACCACTTTAGCACCTCTTTGGGATATTTTAAGAGTTAAACTCCCCTCTCCACACCCAAGGTCTAATATCTTCTCATCCTTCTTTGGATCCAAAAGCTCTATCACCTCATCACCCAAATCTCGCACAAACTTCGCATCCTCCTCATATCTGTTTGCATCCCAATCAATATGTGGCATAATCTACTCCTTTTTTGCTATATCATAGAGCAGATCGGATAGAGTGTGTATAAGAAATGTTATAAATTTTGTCGGAAATTGTTTGGAGTTACACCAAAGTGCTCTTTAAACTGCTGTATAAACCAAGAGACCGAGCTATATCCGCAACTTGTCGCGATACTGCTGATACTCTCATCGCTACTTTTGAGTAATAGTGAAGCCTTTTCTAACTTTTGAGTAGTGAGCCACTTTTTGGGTGTTTGGTTATAGTGCATTTTAAAGTACTCTCTCAAAGAGTTTTTAGTAACTCTTGTTAGGGAGAGCATATTCTCTACACTATCGATAATGTCGATATTTGAAGTGATGATGTATCCTATCCTATCGTGTGAATTTTGCAAAGTTGAAGAGAGATACTTTAGAAATTCACCCCTCTGTTTTAAAAGAGAGTGGACAAATATCTCCTCTATCTTCAAAGCCAAAAGCTTCTCATCGGATTTTATATTTATGAGCCTCTCCATATCTTCAACAACTCTGCTAAATTCTTTATCACCTCTGTATCTGATCTTTGTGATGGGTGATGCACTGTTTGGAACCTTTATCTCATATCTTTTGATAAAGTTTGAGATAAATGTATCATCAAAAAAGACCAAAAACGATCTATACCTTCCATCAACAACCAACCTCTCACTCATAAAGTAGTTGCCTTGTGAGAGAAACAGCACTTCTCCTACATTTACCTCTACTTTAGTACTATTTAGTACTAACTCTTTACTGCCTTCAAGTAAGACTACCATATAGTGCATAGTCGATCTTGCAAAAATTTTACTATCTTTATGTTTGTTGATGTAGTTGAGTGTTAAAAAGTGCTCAAATGATGAGAGTGAGGTGTAACCATTCTCTATGAAGTAGTTTGGTACTACATAGGTCATCTACAACTCCCCCTACCCCAACCTAAACTCAAAATCCTTCGGCTCCTCACTCTCAAAGCTATACCCCAAAAGCGCTATTTTGGAGGCATGTAAAAGTATGCGTTTATGCTCTTTTCCGCCATAGAAGCTATCCCCTACGATCGGATGTCCGATGCTTTTGAGGTGGACTCTTATCTGGTGGGTTCTGCCGGTCTTGATCTCTACTTTGACTTTAGTAAATTTTCCCTCTACCATGAGCGGCTCAACGATACTAAGCGCGCTTGCTCCGTCTCTATGCACCTTTGTAAAAGCCCTGTTTCCCTTCTTTATCGTAAGCAACGGCTTATCTATCTCTACGCTCTCGGCTATCACACCCTCAACCCAAGCGATGTACTCTTTTTTGACTTTGTGTGCTCTAAAAGCCTCTATCGCCTCTTTTTGAAACTTCTCATCTTTAACCAGTAGCAATACACCGCTCGTCTCTTTGTCAAGTCTATGAAGCAAAGGCGCTTTAAACTTTTTAGATAACTGCTCACTGGTTACAAAGGCGGGTTTATCGACGGCTATCAACTTCTCATCTTCAAATATCACCTCGGTTTTAGCTATCTTTTCAACCCTAAACTTTGTCTTTGGACTCATCAAAGCCCTTGCCATCACTACCCGCCGTCCTCCGCTGTAAACCACACCTCTATCGATAAGGTCTTTCGCCGAACGGTTGGTAATGCCCTCTTGTAACGCCAGCAATTTATACGCTTTTTCCACTCTCCATCTCCTCTATAAACTCTCTCACCCTCTCATTCAGCGGAAGCGATAAAAGCTTTCTTTTGCTTGTCTCACCGCCTACGAACTCCACATCACTTTTCGAGACTTTAAAGCTCTTTGAGAGAAACTTCACAAGCTCCCTATTTGCCGCACCCTCAACCGCGGGTGCTTTGATCTTTATCTTTAGGCTATCATCCAAGATACCCGAAAAGAGATTTTTCGAGGAGTTTGGCACCGCTTTGATGCTAAAGATAACTCTATCCCCCTTTATCTCATACCACACGCTCTATCTCCTCTATGATCGGCTCTATATTGACCTTTGCATCATAACGGCTCGGCTTCGCTCTCTTTATCGCTTGGTTGATCTCATCCGCCTCGACCACTTCGATATTTTCCACTATCTCATAGAGCGGCTTTTGGTTGAAGTAGTGCTTTCCGCTAATGATCTTACAACCAAATGCCGCAGGTTCAAGCGGATTGTGTCCGCCTACATTCGGCACAAAACTGCCACCAAGCAGTACCACATCGCTAACGGCATAGATATTGATAAGTTCCCCCATCGCATCGATGAGCACTACATCAGCCTCTAAGCTTTGAGTTTCGCTAAATCTCTCAAAACTTAAATCCCTACTTTTAGCATATGCATTCAAAAGTTTTGCCACCTCATCAAATCTCTCCGGATGTCTCGGCACTACAATAAGTTTCATATCTTTAGTACTAAGATGTTTTAGCATTAGCTCCTCCCCTTTATGGGTACTTGCTAAGGTTAGTACCAACTCTTTTGGCTTGGGATAGGCTTTAGTACTAACAATTTTTCCGTAAGCTTTGATGTTACCCACCACCTCCACATCTCTTGCACCAAGCTCTACGAGTCTTTTTTTATCCACCTCACTTTGGGCATACACTTTATCGATATTTTGAAATATCCTTCTATATAAAAATCTAAATCTCTTGTAGCTTTCGTACGAGTTATCCGATATCCTTGCATTTATAAGCAATACTCTCGCACCTTTTTGCTTTGCTACCGCAAAAAGCATATACCAAAGCTCCGCCTCACTTACGATGAGAAGCTTCTGTTTCCGTACCCAAAAGGGCAAAAATATCTCATAGGGAAGATATCTCACATCCGCATCTAAACTTTCGGCTTCTTTATATCCGGTTTGAGTAGTTACAGTCAGATTTACCCTTTTGTTAATCTTTTGCAAGATAGGCTTTAGAGATCTAACCTCGCCGAATGAGCAGACATGAAACCAAACTCTATCACTTGGTAGTGGAGGATTTTTGTATAAAAAAAACCTAGCGGGAATCGAGTATCGATACTTCTCTTTTAGTACTAGAAGCAGTAATACCGGCAAAGCTACTATATATAATAGAAAAACTAAGCCGAGATAGAAAAATTTAAAGAGGTTCACACCCTATGCGCTCGCCTCTTCTTGAGTATTTTCACTCTCCTCTTCCGGAGTGTTTTCTATGTAGAGTATCCTTCCGCAGTGCGGGCAAGTCGTGATCTCCTCTCCCTGTATCACTTGAGCGTATGTGTGGTCATTGATCTTCATATAGCATCCATAACATGCCTGTTTCTTAACCGGTACTACGGTTGTATTTCCAGCCCATCTCCTTATCTTCTCATAAAATACAACGATATTGTGATTCATCTCGGAGAGTAACTTCTGTTTATCCTCATAAACCTTCATCCTCTCCTTCTCAAGCTGTGCCAAATCCTTCTCAGCCTCACTTCTCGCCTCTTCGATCTGAGACTTCATCTCCTCTATCTCTTTCTCAAGAGCGGCTATCTCTTCCTCTTTTTGCTCTTTGATATTTTCAAGTCTCTCTATCTCTTCATTTGCAAAATCTATTTGCTCTTTGGCAATCTCTTCTTCAAGCTGAAGCGCTTTCATCTCTTTTTCTGTTTTTACAGCGGCTGATTTCTTCGCAAGATCATTTATCTTTTGCGAAAGCTCTTTGAGGTGAGCCTCATTTTTCTTGATAGTCAAATCATTATTTTCAAGTATCTCTCTGTTTTGCTCTATCTGCTTTAAAAGCTCCTGCTCTTTTGCAAGCATTGCGTTTAGCTTGGCATTGATCTTTTCGATCTCAGGCTCAAATGAGTCGATCTTTTTATCGATCTCAACAAGCTCAACCAGTTGGCTTAAATATTTGTTCATCACTTATCCTTGTATATGTAGCAAAATGGATTTATAGAATGAGCGATTATAGCATTTATACCTTTATTTTGCAACTCTTTTTGGATCGAATCGACAAAAAATCTCTCACTCTCAAAGTGCCCTATATCGATGAGGCTTTTCCCTGACTCAAACGCATCTTTTGCTTGGTGATACTTTATATCCCCGGTCAAAAAGCAGTCAGCCTCAACCAAGCCTATCAGATCCCCGCCACTTCCTGTTGTGATAGCGGCTCTCTTTACCTTTTGAGTTTGTTTGACCGTTTTGACCGCTTCAAGCCCGAGCTTATCCGCCACATCTTTAGCAAACTCATCAAAATCCATATCCACTTCAAAGTAGCAGATAAACGAATCACATCTATCTACACCATACCCCAAAACTCTCTCAGCGACATATCTGTTTAGGTGTGATTTGTCATAATTTGTATGCATCGCTATAATGGAAATATCTTTCTTTATCGCTTTTAAAAGCATATTGGATGGATATGTAGAAGCGGATATCTCTTTAAGCCCCTTAAATATCGGCGGATGGTGAACGATAAGACAAGAGTTGTTTGGGATATCCTCGATGGAGAAGTTATCGGCATCAAGAGCCACATAGACTCCCCCTACATCACTATTCAAATCTCCCAGTACTAAGCCGCTGTTATCCCACTCTTCTTGGGTTTCAAATGGACTTATAGCATCTGCTATCTCAACAATCTCTTTTAGTGTCATCTAAGCTCTCTTTATAAACTTCTGCGCAACCTTTTGCTAACTCTCTCACTTTGAGGATATAGTTTTGTCTCTGTGTAACCGATATCGCCTTTCTTGCATCAAGGGTGTTAAAGGTGTGGGAAGCAAGCAGGCAGTAGTCATACGCCGGCAGGGGAAGCTTCTCTTCAAGGCATCTTTTGCACTCATCGGCATAGTCGTTAAAGTGCCTAAAGAGCATATCTATATCGGCAACCTCGAAGTTGTACTGACTAAACTCATACTCACTTCGCTTGTGAATATCACCGTAGGTAGTTACGCCGTGCTCATTTTCGTTCCAGACGATATCATAGACGCTATCCACATCTTGTAGATACATCGCAAGTCTCTCGGTACCGTAAGTTATCTCAACCGCAACCGGTTTACACTCAAATCCACCCACCTGCTGAAAATAGGTAAACTGCGTTACCTCCATACCGTCAAGCCAAACCTCCCAGCCAAGCCCCCACGCTCCTAGAGTCGGCGACTCCCAGTTATCCTCTACAAAACGGATATCGTGATTCTTTATATCAAGCCCCAAAGCCTCAAGTGACTTTAGATATAGCTCTTGGATATTGTCAGGGGAGGGTTGGATAATCACTTGAAACTGGTAGTACGAACCGAGTCGATTTGGGTTCTCACCGTACCTACCGTCAGTCGGACGACGACTCGGAGCAACATATGCGACAGACCACGGCGACGGATCAAGCGTCTTGAGAAATGTAGCACTATGAAATGTCCCCGCACCGGAAGGGATATCATAGGGCTGGACGATATTGCACCCCTGATCTGCCCAGTAGGTTTGAAGTTTGATTAACATTTGTGAAAAATTTAAAGGTTTGCTCATATCTATCCTATATTTAATTTATTTGCCGATTCCAAGCTCACGATCGATCTTCTTTTGGTCAAATCCGCATATCCAGCGACTACCGACTAGTACTACCGGCACACCCCTGCATCCGTGAGCTTCACAATCTTTTGCCGCTTTTGGATCACGCGTGATGTCTATCTCTCGAAATCTGATACTATGTTTTCTAAAGTGTTCTTTCGCAACTTTACACCAGTGGCAAGTAGGAGATGTAAAAAGAACAACCCTTTTTTGTTTTTTCTTTTTCTCTTCCGCCATACACTCCCTCCACTAAAAATTTTGAGCCATTATATCAAATTTATATCTTTGATGTAAATAGCTCTTTTATAAGCAAAATATTAAAATAAATATACACAAGCCTTTTGTAATCTATTATTTTTTAGTTCTTTGACTGTGCCTCGTGGTGTATGTCTTCTATACTGTTAAGGTGTTCGTTTTGCAAATAGTGCTTGTTGAGTAGT
>JALWLO010000013.1 GCA_027084135.1 Campylobacterales bacterium
CAAAAGTAAAGCTTTTGTCACTGTAAACTGTAATTTCTACTGGTATTTTATATCCAGCCATTTGTTTAGTTTTTTCATTAAACTCTTTACAGAAAGCCATTATATTAATACCTCTTTGACCTAAAGCAGGTCCAACAGGAGGTGATGGATTAGCAGCACCAGCAGGTATTTGAAGTTTTAAATATCCTTCAACTTTTTTTGCCATCTATATTCCTTAACTATTATTGATATAATTAGTTTACTACTATTTTTTAACTTTAGTAAAATAAACATCACTTTTTTATCTATTTTCTACTAAGCGTGTTACCAATCATCTCACCTTTTGAGTACGACACCGCACTCGATGTGGTCACTATAGGCAAACTGATCAAATAGGGCAAATCGCTCTATCCGAAATTCGCTTAGATCATCGAGATCTCTCTTTAGCGTTTCGGGATTACAGGAGATGTAAATGATATTTTCAAATGCTCTCATCAGTGCTCTTGTTTGTGCATCCACACCGGCTCTAGGCGGATCTACAAATATAGTACTAAAGCGGTAGCTATCAAGGTCGATATCTTTTGCTCGTTTAAATCTCCTCTCTTTGCGCATAGCCTCGCTAAACTCCTCGGCACTCAGCCTTAAAAAATCGATATTTTCTATGCCGTTTATCTCACAGTTCTCTTTCGCCGCTTTGATAGAGCTTTTGGAGACTTCGGTGGCAAGCACCTTTTTAAATTTAGTACTAAGAGGTAGGGTGAAGTTGCCGTGACCGCAGTAGAGTTCAAGTAAGTCGCCACTATTATTGTCAATATTCTCTACTACCCACGCGATCATCTTTTCATTGACCCAAAAGTTGGGCTGCACAAAACTGCCCTCATAGAGTTTGTATCGATAGTCTCTCCCTTTGATAGCGAGATCCTCATAGATAAACTCTCGATTGAGTACCAGTTTTACCTTTCTGCTTCTGCCGATAATATCGATGCCAAGTTTATCACCCACTACTTTTGCCGCTTCCGCCCACTCGTTATCGATCTTTTTATGATATATCAAGGTTACCAACATCTCACCGGTTGAGGGTGAGTGCAAAAACTCTACGGTAAATAGCTTCTCTTTAAGTAGAAGATTTTGGCTGATCTGGGATAAAAGCTTGGGCATCAAGTCATAGATATGCGTTGAGACGATTTGACAGCTCTCTATCTCTACCAAACCCTTTGAGTCTAATCTGTGCATCGCATAGCTAAGCTCATCGTCATGGTGATATATCCTAAACTCCGCTCTTCTTCTAAAGTGCGAATCAGGGGAAGTGATCAGATCAAAATCATCTATCCCGAAAAGCTCTCTCACTCTCTCTCTTTTGTGCTCCAACTGCTCTTTATAACTGAGCGTATAGAGTCTGCAACTTCCACAAACTCCAAAATAGTTACAATCCATCACTTAAAACTCTCTATCAGATTTCCAACCAAGAGGTTCCACCCATCCACCAGCACAAATATCAGCAGTTTAAAGGGCAAAGAGATCATCACGGGTGGAAGCATCATCATACCCATACTCATCAGCACCGAACTAACTACCATATCTATCACCAAAAAGGGTAAAAAGAGCAAAAAGCCTATCTCAAACGCACTCTTTAACTCACTAATCAAAAATGCCGGTATCGCTACCATCAGCGGTACATCTTTATAGCTCTTTGGATTTTTGAGTTTTCTTATGCGAAAAAAGAGAGCCAGATCCTTCTCTCTCGTATTTTTTATCATAAACTCCTTAAAGGGCTCCACCCCTCTCTCAAAAGCCTCTTCATAACCTATCTTCTTCTCTATATAGGGCTTTATGCCCGCGTTATAAGCTTTTTCTCCGACTGGCTGCATGATAAAAAATGTCAGTATCATTGCTAAGGAGACCAAGATTTGATTGGGCGGCATCTGTTGGGTTCCCAGAGCTTGCCTGAGAAAGGAAAAGACCACAATCAGCCGCAAAAAGCTGGTCATCACCAGTATCAAAGAGGGGGCTAGTACTAAGAGTGTAAGGACGATAATGACATTGAGGGTGCTTACAAGCTCCTTGGGTTCGGTAGGTGAAGAGATAGAGATATCGACTTTTGGGATAGCAAGGGCTTCAGCTCCAAATGCGCTTAACACTAACAAGAGAAGTAGTGCTAAGATCTTTATGGCTATCCTCCGCTCTTTTTATCCAGAATCGATTTGTGAACTTTCTCACCTTTGTCATTCTTAAGTGAGAAAAAGTATAACTCAACTCTTCTGTTTTTTTGCTTACCTTCAGGAGTTAGATTTGAAGCTATTGGATCAAATTCGGCTTTTCCGCAAGCAGTTAAAATTTTCGGTTCAACTCCGTTTTTGATAAGCTCCTCCACTACGCTGGTGGCTCTAGCGGTTGAGAGTTGCCAATTGCTCTCCCATCTATCCCCTTTGTGTCTCTGGGTATCATCAGTATGACCTATCACATTTAAGCTGATATCTTTTGGGAGTTTATCGATGATGAGTGCGACCCTTTTGAGAAAAAGTTTTCCATCCTCATTCTCTATCTTTGCGCTATCTTTTTTAAATAGCAGTGTGGCAGGAAGCCTTAAAATAAACCCATCCTCAGCCTCTTCGAGAGAGGTTTGTGCCGCATCTGCCGATTTGGTCATCTCATTGATCTCTACGATACTCTTTTTGAGTGTTTTTAGTTTTTGAGCCGTCTCATCTTGACTCTCTATCGGAGTTGCCTGCTGATTTCTTTTTGGGGAGATCTCCGTTTGCGTACCACCCTCTAGAACACTTAAGGCACCCGCTAGGCTACCTACCGCTTCGGAGACCTTTTTGGCATCCATGGTTGACATAGAGAGAAGTAAAACGAAGAAGCACAGAAGCAGACTCATCAAGTCACCAAATGCCGCTAGCCATCCCGGCAGACACTTTGGACACTCCTGCTGTTTACACTTTTTACCCATCTTATTTCCTAGTCAAATTGACTCTCTCTCTCGCTTGGAGGCAAGAATGAGAGAAGCTTGGTCTCTAAAACTCTCGGGTTATCTCCGGATTGGATAGAGATGATCCCCTCTATGATGAGTGTTTTCAGAAGTACCTCATCACTCGTTCTAATTCCCAAAATATTCTCTATCGGTGCACCGAAGATATTTCCAAGCATCGCACCGTAAAGTGTTGTAAGGAGTGCCACCGCCATTGCCGGACCGATAGCCGCAGGGTCAGCCATATTGAGAAGCATCGCCACCAGACCGATCAGTGTACCGATCATACCCATCGCACCGGCAAATCCGGCTACTTGTCCAAATAGATTTTGATTCTCTTTATGTCGTGCCTGCGTCTGCTCTATATCGATCTCCAAAAGCTCTCTGATGATATCGGGTTCATTTCCGTCTATTGCCATTCCCAGACCCTTTTTGAGAAACTCGTTTTCTTCATTGTTGGCATCGGCTTCAAGTGCCAAGATACCGTCTTTCCTAGCTTTTGTAGAGAAGTCAACAAGCTTTTTAATCATCTCTTTGGGATCATCTTGCGGCGGTTTGATGGCGATCATAAAGATCTTACCGAACTTTTTCATCTGCTCCAATTTAAAACCGATCAAAAGTACTCCGATCGTACCGCCGAAAACGATCATGATCGAAGGACCGTCGATATAGGGTCCTACACCCACACCCATAGCCATTGAGCCGATAAGAAGAGCCAAGGTTAGTACTAAACCTATAATGGTTCCTAAATCCATACGGAAATTTCCCCTTCAACATCAAATTTAATTAAATATCTTTAATCTTAAAACGAATATCGGTAAAATAGATAAAAGTTTTAGTGATTTGTCGATATATATATGAAATTTATTAAATTTTCTCCACAGTTAATACTAAAAAGGTCGTTCTAAAATCGTTGGGGTAAATTTAAAAATCACAACAAGGGAAAGAGAGTTAATGAGCAATTCAGTAATCATTTTGGCGGCAGGAAAAGGGACAAGGATGCGCTCCGATACCCCTAAGGTTTTGCATAAGATTAGCGGATTTGAGATGCTATACTTTTCGATCAGAGAGGCGAAAAAGATCAGCGACGACATCACAGTGGTGCTCTATCATCAAGCCGATAGGGTTAGAGAGGAGATGGAGAACTATTTTGATGATATCAACTTCGTCATCCAAGATCATGACAACTATCCCGGAACCGGCGGGGCGGTGATGAATATAGAGCCAAAGCATGAAAAGGTCTTAGTACTAAACGGTGATATGCCATTGGTGGAAGCCGAAGAACTTGAGAAGTTTTTTGAGATTGAAGCTGATATCGTGATGAGTGTGATCGAGGCTGAGGATCCAAGTGGATACGGTAGGGTTGTGATCAAAGAGGGTGAGGTTCAAAAGATCGTTGAGCAAAAAGATGCTACCGATGACGAGTTGGCGATCAAGAGTGTCAATGCCGGCGTCTATCTCTTCTCAACCGATATATTGAAACACTATCTACCGCTACTTAGCAACGATAATGCCCAAGAGGAGTACTATCTCACCGATGTTATAGAGTTGGCTAAAAGAGACGGATATAAGATAGCGCCTCTCTTTGTGAAAGAGGAGAACTTCAAAGGTGTAAACTCCAAGATAGATCTCAGTGATGCCGAAGAGATCATGCAAAGAAGGATCAAAAGAGCCTTTATGGCTGAGGGGGTGATATTTAGACTGCCCGAAACCAGCTATATCGAAGCGGATGTAGAGATAGAGGGGGAGAGTATCATCGAAAACGGTGTAACCATTTTAAAAGGGACAAAGATCGTCAACGCTCACATCAAAAGCGGAAGCGTTATAGAGGGTAGTAAGATCATCAACTCTTCAGTGGGACCGATGGCGAGAGTGAGACCGGGGAGTCTCTTGGAGGATACCCATATCGGTAACTTTGTAGAGGTAAAAAACTCTATCTTAAAGGGTGTCAAAGCGGGACACTTGAGCTATCTAGGGGATAGCGAGATAGATGAGGGGACAAATGTGGGAGCCGGTACGATCACTTGCAACTATGACGGCAAGCGAAAGTATCAAACAAAGATAGGCAAAGATGTATTTATAGGTAGTGATACGCAGATCGTAGCGCCCGTCACGATAGAGGATAGGGTGATGATAGCCGCAGGATCGACGATCACAAAAGATGTCAAGAGCGGCTCTCTGGCTATGAGTAGAGTAGAGCAGAGAGAGGTTGAGGGCTTTTACGATAAATTTTTCAAGGATAAGTAGTGTTTGAAGAGGGGATTTTAGAGGGGAGAAATATCGCCGTAGGTGTAACCGGAAGTATAGCGATATATAAGGCGTTGGAGCTTATAAGACTCTATAAAAAGAGTGGAGCAAATGTTAAAGTGGTGATGAGTGAGGGGGCAAAGAGATTTATCTCACCGCTTACCTTTGAGGCTCTGACAAGAGAGGAGGTTTTAACTGAGGAGAGCGAGTCGTGGGCAAATAGCAATAACCATATAGATATAGGTAAATGGGCAGATATCTTTGTTGTTGCACCCGCAACGGCAAATACTATAAACAAACTCTCTAACGGCATTGCCGACAATCTTCTAACTCAAGCTCTTCTGGCTTATCCTAAACCGAAACTCTTAGCCCCCAGCGCAAATACAAATATGTACAAAAACCCCGTAACAACAGGTTCACTGAAGATGATACAACTACTTAACTATGAGATCATCGATCCGGTTAAAAAGGTTTTGGCGTGTATGGACGAGGGTGAAGGTGCGTTGGCGGATGTGGAAGATATCTTTCTTAAAACCGCTCAAATCCTCTTAAGAGATGATTACTGGAGAGATAGGAGAGTGGTTGTAACGGCAGGAGGTACGATCGAGAGGATCGATGATGTAAGGTATATCTCAAACTTCTCAAGCGGCAAGATGGGAGCGGCACTTGCAAAAGCACTTTATATCAAGGGTGCCGATGTTTGTCTTATTACGACCAAAAAGGGTTTAGTACCAAACTCCATCTATACCATAGAGGTTGAGAGTAGTGAGGAGATGAAAGAGTATCTGGTAGATGCGATTAGAGTTGCAAAAAAGGGTGTGATGAGCAAAGCTACTTTGATGGACACAAGCGAGATCAAAGTGATACAAAAAAAGCCCTATCTCTTTATGGCGGCTGCGGTGAGTGACTATAAGCCAAAATTCAAACAAGAGGGCAAACTCAAAAAGGATATCTTGGGAGAACACTTTGAACTGGAGCTTGTCAAAAGTGAGGATATCCTCTCATCTCTTGATAAAAGCGGTATATATAGTGTAGGATTTAAGGCCGAGATTAGTGAAGATGGACTACAAAACGCTAAAGAGATGCTCCTTAAAAAGGATCTTGACGCAGTCTGTTTTAACGATGTTTCAGAGCATCACTTCGGAAGTGATCAAAACCATATCATACTCATCGATAAAGAGGGTGAGTATGACCTAGGAGTGGAGGGGAAACTCTCACTCTCTTTAAAACTTCTTGATAGGTTAAAAGCGTTAAATGAGCCAAAAGAGAGCAAAGATGAATGAGCCTAAACATATCGCCATTATCATGGACGGTAACGGACGATGGGCAAAGAAACAGGGATTTGTGGATCGGATTAAGGGGCACGAAGTTGGAGCCAAAAAGGTGAGAGAGATCACCATACACGCTTCAAACAGAGGGATAAAATACCTCACGCTCTATGCCTTCTCTACCGAAAATTGGAAACGCCCGAAAGCGGAGGTAGAGTTTTTGATGAAGCTGATGGATAGATATCTCAAAAATGAGCTTCCGCTCTTTTTGGAAAATGAGGTAAGGTTTGAGACTATCGGGGATCTCTCGAAACTCTCTTCGGCTCTAAGAGAGAGGATAGAGATAACAAAAAACAAAACCAAACATTTTCAGGGATTGACGCAAGTTTTAGCCGTGAATTACGGCTCCAAAGATGAGATAGTAAGAGCGGTAAATCGAGCCGTAAAAGAGGGAAGAGAGGTTGATGAGGTCTCATTTGAGAAACTTTTGGATACAAAAGATATGCCGCCGGTCGATATACTTATCAGAACCGGAGGAGATGTACGGCTTTCAAACTACCTTTTGTGGCAGTTAGCTTATGCGGAGCTCTTTTTTATCGAGACGCTTTGGCCGGAGTTTAGTACTAAAGAGTTTGATGAGATCGTTGAAAAGTTTAAGAGGATAGAGAGAAGATTTGGAGGGTTGAGTTGAGCATAGAGTTATACTATGGATTGTTAGTGACGCTGTTTGGATTACTGTTTGGTTCCTTTTTAAATGTGCTTATCTTGAGAATTCCAAAAGAGCAAAATATCGCGTTTCCGGCGTCTCACTGCCCAAAATGTGAAACGCCTCTAAAGTGGTGGCACAATATCCCGGTACTCTCTTGGTTACTGCTTGGCGGAAAGTGCGCCTTTTGTAAAGAGAAGATATCGATTCAGTATCCGTTGATAGAGTTAGCAACCGCTGTCATCTTTGCGGTCAGTTATTGGAGAAACGGCGATATAACCCACTCATTGATTGTCGGTCTTATCTTTGCACTGCTACTTGGACTCTCGATGATCGATCTAAAGTATAAAGCGGTGCCCGATAGTTTAAATCTATCAGCCCTTACGCTTGCCATATTTTCAAGTAGTACGATTTTAACAAATTTCACAAACGCACTGCTTTTTGCCGGCGGTTTTACACTGCTTAGATTTTATCTCTCCTATGCCTTAAAGAGAGAGGCGATGGGTGAAGCGGATATCATGATCGCCGCTACCATAGGGG
>JALWLO010000014.1 GCA_027084135.1 Campylobacterales bacterium
TCTGCGCTTCTCTACAACCGATGAAAGTTGAATTGAGATTGACCTTGATCACCTTTTCAAAATCTTCAAGCTTCATCCTAATAGCGAGTTTATCATTTGTGATACCGGCATTGTTGACGAGATAGCTCAACTCCCCGTCGCTATCTACGATACTCTTCACCGCCGAAACAAACTCCTCCTCACTGCTCACATCAAAGCCGATGACCGCCGCGTTTCCACCGCTATTTACGATCTCATCCTTTAACGCATCGGCTAACAAGGGATTTGAACGATAGTTTATCCACACTTTCAAACCATAACCCGCCAATACTTTGGCGATCTCTTTACCGATACCTCGACTAGCTCCCGTTACTAAGACATTGGTTCCTTTAAACTCCATGACAAGCCTTTAGATTGATTTTCGTAATGGTATTAAAATCTAAGTTAAACTTTATACAAACGCACCGCAGGCGGAACACTATCTGCTTAAATTGGGTTTTAATCCAAATAGGAGACTGCTTAGATGTTTCAAAGAGTATTGATAAGCTTACTTTTTTTGGTCTCGTTTGCCGATGCATTTGTAATCTTTCCCTTTCATAAAAATGCCTCACTTGTAGAGAACTTTAGTACTAACTGTCTGCAGATGACCCAAAGCCAACAGATCCTCAAAGCCTACCTTATGATAGGACTCAATAGCAATTTTCAAAATCCAAAAGAGTCCTTAAAAAAGGCGATTCCAGACTATGAAAAGAGGATGCTAGAGGTTAAAAACTACTTCACCCCTCTACTGGAAAAAAAGGGTGAAGAGGGGGAAAAAGCGATAGCGGCATTTGAGAGGGCATATAAGCTTTGGCTAACAAATAGAGCGATGCTTGAACAAACACCCACAAAAGAGAATGCCCTGAAGATAAGAGAGAATTTTCAAGTGATGATCAAAGAACTCTTAAAAGGTACCAAACCCTTGGCGACGCCTGAGCTTGAGTTGATCTCCTTGACGGGTAAACTCTGTAGAAAACCGATGGAGATAACGATTGACTATCTCCTAAAGATTTGGGGTGTGGCGTTGCCAAACTATCACAAGGATGTAGAAAATATCATCAAAAATTTTCATAAAGATTTAGAGGAGTTGGCGAAAAATCCTCTAAATAACGAGGAGAGTCGAAAACTTCTTAAAAAGAGTGAGAGGGGATTTAAATATTTTGAGATGATGTATAAATCCAAGTCGATCTTTATCCCCTCTTTGCTCTCAAAAAAAGCGGATGAGAACTTCAAAATCATTAGAGATATTAAGAAAATCTATAAACAAAACGCCTCTTCAAAAGGATAACATGTAGTTACGATTGAATCCAAAATTTACATGAGCCGATAGATCATCTGCATTGATCATCGGCGGCATGGGCGATTGAAGTAAAGCCTCTTAGGCATATACTATGCAAGTATGCGTAAAGTATCGCCGTGCGAAGCTAAAAAAGCAAAGCAGTTTGCTTTTTCTTTACGCTTCTCCCCTCTGTCTATGCCTGCGTTTTCCTTCAACACCCTTGCACTCAGAGCATTAACACATCTGATGCACCTTTTAATGCAAAATTTGGGATAGCATTGCTACATATCGTAACATTCATGCTATATGTAAAAACTTAACTTTTTAAAATATTTTTATTTAGTCAAATTGATTTGATATATAAT
>JALWLO010000015.1 GCA_027084135.1 Campylobacterales bacterium
CTCATTTGCATAGATCTTTGCGGGGAGTGGCGTTGTGTTGCTTATCTCTATGGTGATATGCCCCTCAAATCCCGGCTCAAACGGCGTCACATTGACGATGATCCCGCATCTCGCATAGGTACTTTTGCCAAGACAGATCGCCAAGACATTATCGGGCATCTTAAAGTACTCTACCGTTCTAGCAAGCGCAAATGAGTTTGGCGGGATAATCGCCACATCGGTCTCTATATCCACTACATTTGCTTCATCGAAATTTTTGGGATCCACAACGGTTGAGTTTACATTGGTAAATATCTTAAACTCCCTACCAACTCGTATATCATACCCGTAACTACTCAATCCGTAACTAATCACCCCCTTACCGATCTGCTCCTCGCAAAAGGGAGAGATCATGAGGTGATTTATAGACATCTCTCTGATCCACTTATCTGACTTCAAACCCATCTTTTACCTCTAGTTTTTTTGTGATTGTAACGCTTTTAGCAAAGCTCTTGCTTCATCAGACTCTTTCTGCCTTAAAAGTATTTCAAGCGCTTTTTTTGCTTTTGTGATATTACCCAAACCTTTTTGACTTTTCGCATAGATGAGCCAAGGCTCCACCTTGAGTTGATCTATCTTGCTGGCGACAATCGCCCACTTTATAGCCTCCTTATACTCTTTATTTGAGTAGAGATATCTACTGACAGCCATCGCCGAAGAGTAGGTCTTATGTTTATTGTAGTGATCTTTCAACTCCTTTAGTGAATTTTGGGTCGTTACCGCTTGCCTATCTGATCTTTTGTGCTTCTTCGCCGACTGCTCTTCTTCTATCTTGGCGGTACTATTTTCTTCTTCATTAGTGCGATTTTGCTCCTCATTACTACTAACGACACTTTTGTTAAGATCGCCTTTCTCGACTACTTTTTGACTCTCTTTAGTACTAGCGCTTAGATTTGTTTTACTCTTTTCTTTGCTAGTCTCACTTTGAAATAAGGGTAAAATCGCCAACAACAGTACTAACGACAACAACCCTAATACGATCCACTTTTTCCTATGCCTCTTTTTATATACTTGATACTTTTGTATCAGCTCTTTTAACTCATGACTCAACATCGATCAATCCTATATCTATCGCTGCCATTGTGACAGTCGCTTCGTTTACGGCATTGTACTCCAGTAAATGGGCTTTATCGGCAAGATGCACGATATGAAGCAGTGCTCTTATCAGCTTTTTTGTTATCCTAAAGTTACCCTTTGAAAACTTATATATTAGGTTTACTTGCGGCTTATCAAACATATGCGCTATCGTTGAAAAGTTGTTTGATAATAGCTGTTTGTGGATGTAGTTTAGCGTCTCATCTCTGCTTAGGGGTTCAGTTACAATCTTCTTGACGGGTCTTGACTTAAATCTATCCTTTGAGAGTATATACTCCCCCTCTCTCTTATGCATCGCCAATACAAATCTCGCTATCTTTTGATCTGCCAATACCCTTAAAAACTCCAACTGCTTCTCGTTCATATGTTGGGCCTCATCTATACAGATTGTGTTTTCAAGATTTTTAAAGTGCTTTTTCAACCTCTCCAGTAAGCTATTTAACGACTCACTACTGATATCGACATCGATACCCGCTCTATCTAGTAGAAGCATGAGAAGCTCTCTGTTTGTAAAGTTTGGAAAGTCGTAAAAGGCAGCAATGTCAATCTTACTTACCTGATCTTTTATATAATTTAACAAAAAGCTCTTACCGCTTCCCGGCTCTCCTATAACAAATATCATAGGAGTCTCGGGCGCATTGAGTGCATTGAGCAACTCTTTTCTATCTCTCTCAAATCCAAGACTCTTAAAATAGTTAGCTGTATCAAGCTCATCTTGAAACAGAGCAACAGCCTCTAACATCTCACTCATCGTCAACTCTCATTTAAAACTCTCATTTAATTAGGTATATTTAGCTTAAGTGCACCTCTAAAAACCTTAGATGCTCATAATATAGATTATTTCATCTTAAATAGTACTAAATACTCTTTTTTGGCAAAAAAGTTTATAGATCACTCCAATAGCAAACCTAACAATGCCACAAAGAACACCGGCGGAGTGATGATGAGTCCCACTTTCATATACTCTCCCCAGCCGATCTTTACCCCTTTTTGTGCCAAGACATGGAGCCAAAGAAGTGTAGCAGTGAGCATCTTTATCCTTTTTGAACGAATTGATGAATAGTAATGAAAAATACATCAATATATCTTGATGTATTAATCATTTTGCGATATACTCTGCTTCTACATTAAACTAGGAAAAGAAGATGCTAAAGATATTAGTACTATGCACCGGAAATTCATGCAGAAGTATCATCGCAGAAGCGTTGATCAACGCTAAGTTAGAGGGTTTTGAAGCGAGAAGCAGTGGGGTGAAGCCCAGCGGCAAGGTCAATCCAAATGCCAAAAAGGTGCTACAAGCTCACGGCATTTGGGATGATAGTTATCACTCAAAGGAGCTTAGTAAGCTGGAGGGGGAGGCGTTTGATCTTGTAGTGACGGTGTGTGACCATGCCAAAGAGACTTGCCCGATCTTTCCCAAGCCGATACCGAAAATCCACGAAGGTTTTGAAGATCCTGACGGCAAAGGGTACGGAGCGTTTGAGAAGACTTATGAAGAGATAGAGAGCCGACTACTTCCACGCCTCAAAGCGATATTTAGCGGTGATGTGGCAAATCTAAGAGATGATGACCTCATCTGCTACTGTAAGGAGGTCGATAAAGCGACTATCAGCAAAGCGATCGACAGTGGTGCCGATAGCTTGGCAAAGATCAAGGAGATTACAACCGCTTGTACGGGAAGTAGCTGTAAAACGAAAAATCCTCAAAAGCAGTGTTGCTCAAAAGAGATCAATAAACTGTTAGAGTTAAAAGGAGTCAAAATGGAGAAGAGAGTTTCAAAAACAGGTGAGGGTGTGAAGATCAGCTTCCAAGGTGCCGTGCAAAAGGGGCAGATCATCAAGATGGTGGAAAATTGCTCGACAGGACAGTGTGAGTGCATGAGCGATGAGACCAAAAAGAAGATCAGCAATATGCAAGTCAAGGGAAAAGATGGCGATGTGGAGCTTCATCTCGAAGGTGATGTTAGTACTAAAGAGATAGAAGATGCACTCAAACGGTCAAAGGTGTTAAACAAAGAGTCATAAATGGAGGATTTTCTCAAAACCATCGGTGCACTTAATGATGAGACACGAGTGAAGATACTCTGCTTTATCGATCAAAACGAAAGGGTATGCGTTTGTGATATCGAGAGTGCCTTTGGGATGATACAGTCTCGAGTATCAAGACATCTAAAGATCCTCAAAGATGCCGGTTTTTTGCGTGTGGAACGGGAGGGGCGATGGGCATACTACTCTATCCGCTCTCCGCTTGATCGCTTTAGACTTCAGGCTATCGATGAGATACGCCATCTTGGGATAGAACTGCCGAAGTTTGAGGGAGGGTGCGAGAGTTAGACAAAGTCTAACTCTATGAAGATGCTACTTTAGTCTATAGCGCATTCCCATGAAAAGCTTTGTCTCGAGATCGTCATTGCCGTTATCATCGATACCGTCATCGACTTGAATGAAACTAAGTGTAGTGTCGAAACTCAATCTATTTGCGATATAGTACGAAAATGTGGTTGAAAGCGTATTTGTCGTTACATCTTCCAAGTTGTCATCGGTAGGCTTGTAATAGTCAAAAATCCATTGATTCTCCCAATCGATTTTATCGCTCAACTCATACGAATATGTCATCGTATTTGTAAATTTATGTCCCGTATCCCCATTTAGGATAGTAGAGTATTTGGCTTTCTCATAAAATTGACTTTTCAAACCTATCGGCAAACCATACTCAAACTCAAGATCTAAAGTCGGATCTTCACCTTGGTCATTGTAGTTAGAAAATATTTTACCTACACCGGCTCTTACGATCCAACCGTGATATCTAGGAAATATCTTCTCTTCAACCAAAATCTCCTCTATCCTTATGAGTCCGAAGGCGTTTAGCTCCTCTTTTGTCGCACCGCTTTGTTGCAATAGTTTACTCATATCGTTAAACCAATATTTACGATACTCTCTAGCAGAGTATTTGGAACGATATTCGCTCTCTTTGGCAATGATATCAGCTAGCTTTAGTACCGTATCTTTAGTCAATGTACCGTTTATGATGCCTCTAGAGCGCAAATCTTTTAAAATACGAATAGCCTTGGCATAAGGAGTAGCGTCATAGATACGCCCGTAACCTACACCGACACCGCCTTGCACGAAAGGATCATCCGCATCTTGTCCCACAAGTTTACGATATCCGAGTGAACCGCTTGCATAAACCAGTAAATCTTCATCATAATCTAGCAGATACCTATCAAGATGCCCGCCGGCTAAAAAGTTATATGAATCTTCACTTTCTGAGTCTTTCTCATCTCCTTTTACGATATCATAGTTTCCGTCGATTCTAAAGTCTTGAGCATAATTGAGGCTCATATTTCTCATTTTGTAGTAACTATTTAAGTGTCCGTTATAACTTGTCTCTTTTTTATCATCTGCGGGTGATGTCAAAGAGAACTTTGCATTGATATATGCTTCATCAAAAAATGTATCGGTCACTTTATAGTCTGTCATACTTAAACTATCAAGAACATCGCTGCTTGTTGCATTATTATCAGCAAAGAGCGAAGTTGTCAATGCAATAGTCGCAACAAGTGAATATGTGATCTTTTTCATTCTATCTCCTCTTTTAATTAAGTTAAATCCAAAATTTAGATTAAATAAATTTAAATGAATTATTGTATAAAAATAGGAGATAGTTGTCTGTGACTTTTGTCATAGTTAGTTCATGGAGAGATAAAGAGTATCTATTTTTCGATAAACTTTAGGAGAGATTTGAGATTGATTAAGCGGCACTTTTTGTCATCTGCTTCTATCACTTGTTCGCTTTTTAATGTCTTGATATTACGCGAGACCACCTCCCTTACACTCCCTATCATCTGTGCTATACTTTCATTTGAGAGGGAGAGTAGTTTAAGTTTTATTTTGCTGGAGTCCAATAGCTGTTGAGGCTGTTTAGCCGGAAGGTTTCTAAAGATAAGTCGAGCCAATCTGGTAACCGTATCGTAAAGTGCAAGATCGGAGGCGTTTTGTTCAAGGTTTTGCAGCATCTCAGATAATAGATAGATGATGTTTTTATTGATTTTCGAATTTTCTGCGATCCACCTATTCATCACATCGTGAGGTACTTCTAAAAGTTTTGTATCTTCGATAGTCTCAAAAAGGATCTCGTGCTGACGCTCATCTATAAAGGTAATGATATCAAATATCTGTCCCGCTGAAAAGAGAAAAATGATATACGCTTTGGAACTAATAGGGTTGATTTGATAGCTCTTTACTGTACCTTTTATAGGGATAAATAGAGAGCGATTAAGCTCATCTTGTGAAAAGATATACCCCTTTTCTCGTTCAACTATCTTGCAGGATTTGACAAACTCTTCGATCTTATCCGCTTCCATACCGACAAAAAGCGGCGCTTTTGTAAGAACTTCCGTTAACTCATTATCCACAGATACCTTTCTTCATATTTTTACACAAAACTTTTCACTACACCAATAAATCTTACAAAAACTCTATTTTAGACACTATACCATTTTTACCATTATCTATCGATATAGTCGCTTGTAGATTTTTTTCCAAAATCATTTTAGATATGTATAATCCTATACCACTATTGCCCTCTTTAGTTGTAAAATATGGTTCAAAAATGTGCTCTATAATATTTTTATCTATCCCACCGGCATTGTCACTTATAGTGATTGTATTTTTATCTATAGATATAGTAATTTTTGGATTTTTAACCTTCCTCTCTACAAAAGCCTCTTTTGCATTTGTTAATAGATTTAGTACTACATGTTTAATATCATTTTTATAACTATAAAGTTGTCTATCTTCTCGCAAAATAATATCTATCTCTATATCATTGCTTATAAGCATATCTTTGGCAATCTCTAGCGTCTCTTTTATTGCTTCGTGTAAGCTAAAAATCTCTTTCTCTTTTTTAGGAACATAAAAATCTTTAAAGTCATCTATTGTTTGTGATAAGTATAGAAGCTGTTTTTCTGCTTCGTCTAATTTCTTTTCAAAATACTTTTTATCAAACTGACTACTTTTTAGCGTCTCTTTCATATTCATAAATGTATAACCAAGAAATGTGAGAGGTTGTCTCCACTGGTGCGCAATATTGCCTAATAACTCACCCATTGACGCTAGTTTACTTTGATGTATAAGTAGCTCTTTTTGTTCCTCTTTCTCTTTTGCAATCATTCTCATTTTATATGATAATGCTAATGAGAAGAGTATTGCTTCAACAGGTACTCCGATAAATAGTGGACTAATCAAATATCTTTCATAATCTATCCTATACCCGTCTATAAAGGTCGTAATACCTAACGATATCCAACCTGCCAGATAAAATAGTGCGGCTTTATATCCAGCTTGAGCTCTTTTATATCCTGCATACAGCAATGGTAAAATAAGTATAGGCAAAAGATGATATTTTAATATAAATGAATGATCAAATATACCGATAATCATATCTAGGGCAATCAAAATCAAAGCTACTTGAAATACAAGAAAAAGTACTTTTGAAAAATTTTTGATATCCAAAAACTCTATTGCAAAAAGTCCTGCAAACAGAGCAGTAGCCAGTACTATAAAATTATAATAGCTTTCACTACTAAATAGCATGTAAGACTTACTACATACTAACAAACCGGAGATCAAAATAAGCGTTTGTACCATAAATAGTTGCATCAGAGCATAATATAAAAAAGCTCTATCTCTATTAAAAAAATAGATCGCACCGTTATATATTCCTGCCATTATTACTATACCAATAATTATTCCTAAAAAAAATCTTAAAGGTAAAGTTTTATTAATATATGAATAGAATCGATCCATAGTACTTACTGATATAAATACTAAATTAGCATCATCTTTTTTTGAAATAAGTTTAAAGTAGTAAATCGAGGGATCATCTCCTTTTCTATAGGTAAATACTATGTTTTTCTTACCATTGAAATTAAACTTTTCAAGACTTTGTGACGCTTTAATAGAGCTTTGAGAAAAATCAATACCGTCAATACCGTCATATGTATAGATAAAACGCCCGGATGGAAAATTTGTGCCTAGATCAACTTTTAACCAATAATTTAGATCACTATTTTGAAATCTCTCTTTGGTTGGGAAAGGTTTAAATTTATCATCATACAATGAGATATTCTGGAGGGTGATAGAGTCTGATTTGGTTTTTAAAAGGTAAAATTGAGGATTGATATTTTTGAAAAGTTTTTCACCTTTTATAACTTTACTAACATTTATTCTCCCATCTTTTTTATAAAGGGCTATATATGCATATTCATTTATATCATTTTTTTGTGTACTTTTAATAAAAGATACAAGAAGTAATGTTATAAATATTGACAAAAATGAGGTGACTAAAATCTCTTTACTTACTTTCATCTACACAATATAACTAAAAAAAATTAGGAGAAAATGAGAAACCCCCTTATTATTTCCTCATTTTTTT
>JALWLO010000016.1 GCA_027084135.1 Campylobacterales bacterium
GCTTAAAAGAAATATCCTTTTGTAAATGAAACAATTTTGATACAATCTACTTATAAAAAATATCTTTGGAGTACTTTGTTTGTCGGAGTTTGATAAAATCTTAAAAAAAGTTAAAAAGCTAAAAACTGATACTATATATAGCTATAAAGTATTTGATACACAAAGTGATAAACTTCGTGTCTATATATCAAGACTAGCCGATAGGGGCATCATCGTAAAGAGTGGGAGAGGGAGATTTTACAAACCTATACAGAGAGCTTATGTTAAACGCTCTATGAGAGAGATACCTCTCAACAAAAAGCTTTTTTCCAATGATCTTTTTTGGAATGTCAAGGATGGATTTAGGATCAAAGTCGATACCTTGCTTAAGGCATATTTGAGAAACTATACACAAGATGATCTCATGGGGCTTTATTCACTTTTTGGATACACGAGGTTGGTAGAGGAGAGTTTAAAGCTTTACAAGGATAGACGGGATAAAAATTACCAAAAGATTCGTGAGACTCTTATGCAGTTTGAGAGGTGGAGGATGCAGGAGTGACAAAAGAGATCAAAGGGTTGCTTGAGAAGATAAAAGATAGCTCATTTTTTGAGAAGTACCCTCTCTATTTTTTTGGTGGCACGGCTTTGAGTACCTATATAGATCATAGAGTCTCATATGATGTGGATTTTATCTGCAAAGAGAGATTACCTGTTTCTGCGATAGATGCATTTGCTTACTCTATCGGAGCAACTCCTGTTATTGATAGTGCCAAAGCTTCGGCTTTTAGGATCAATAAGGGTGAATCATTAGAGCTTTATCATCTTAAATATATGGTAAACGGGATAAAGATAGAGTTTTCATACTTTGATGACTCTATCATAGATAGCATACTTGAGCAGGCATCTTTAGAAGTATATAGCGAAAGTAGTAAACTGAAAAAATTGAGTTTAGACGAGATTATCAAACTCAAAGCGATCGCTCTCTTTTCAAGAAAAAAGTCAAGAGATCTTTTTGATATGGCGGTAGTGTTGGAGAAGAGCTTGATCTCTATCGAAGAGTTGGAACGCATCTACGCTTTTAAGAAGCAAAGTGAAAAAAGTTTACTTGAGTATATAAGTGAGTTTACACCTTTAGAGGATGACGAGGATAGCTCTTTGGATTTTATGTCGCACCATACTTACTATAAAAATTTTGCCAAACTGACTCAAGAGATGCGTTTCCAAAAGGCTAAAGAGATGCTATTGGGACAAATTGAGATGAGATTAAAAGAGAGATTGGTAGAGAAACAAAAAGAGGTTAAATCTTATGTTAAGAGAGCTAAAAAGAGATAGAGTTGTATGATGAGTGGTGAATATGACTATTGGTATAATTTGTGCTCTTTATGTTAAACTATATTTATATAAACCCAAAATTTGCATTAGATGATACATCATCTGCATTGATCATCGGCGGCATGGGCGGTTGAAGTAAAGCCTCGACGCACCCTCCGGGAGCGCCTGCGTTTTCCTTCAACACCCCTACACACCGAGCATCAACACATCTGATGTACCTTTTAATGCAAATTTTGGGATAAAAAGACAAGGGATTAAATATATGCAATTTTTAGACTTACCAAAAGAGAATATTTCCACTAAACAACTCTTAGTACTAATGCTCTTGGCATACGCTTTTAGCTTCGCAATAAGGCTTATATGGGTGTATCAGTTTGCCGACTATGCACCGTTTCACTATAACGGACAACTGATGATCAATACCAACGACGGCTACTTTTTCGCTTCGGGGGCACAACAGGCTCTGTTTGGTCTGCATGAACCCAATCCTCGTATCCCCTCATGGCTCAGTTACGGGGTAACTTTTTTCACGGTCATACTCGCTAAGGTTACACCCTTTTCACTTGAGACGGTTACTCTCTATATGCCGACGATCGTCTCATCACTAGTTGTAATACCGATGATTTTGATAGCAAGACTCTTTGGTGCGACGCTTTGGGGATTTTTTGCGGCACTGCTTGGTAGTATCGCATGGAGCTACTACAACCGTACGATGACAGGTTATTATGATAGCGACATGTTTGCGGCGATGGCTCCGATGTTCGTGCTCTACTTCTTTATCGCTTCAGTTAAAAACTTTACGCTCAAAAGTGCCCTTTATGCGGCGATGATGATCGCTATCTATCCCTTTTTGTATGATCAAGGGCGAGCGGTTGTCTTTGCGATGGCGCTTATCTATTTTCTCTATGTGATCATCTATCATAGAAAAGAGGCTATCACTTACAAAGCCATCATCCTTGTCTCTCTTTCTACCTTACCGTTTGATTGGTTTTTATCTTCACCCTTTTCTTATCTTGCAAATGTTGTTTTATTAGTACTAGCCTATCTCTTTTTGCAAAAGTTGACGCTTGAGAAAAGGGCGCTCTATCTTCTATCTTTTATAGCGGTAGTGGCATTTTTATATTTTGGAAATGTCTTTTCACTCATTATAGGTAAGGTGAGCTACTATCTTTCAAGAAGTGTTGAGGAGCAAGGACTCCACTTTTTTCAAGTCAATCAAACCGTTAGAGAAGCCGGGAAGATACCTTTTACACTGATGGCAAAGCGGATAAGCGGCTCTCCGATAGGTGTAGTACTGAGTTTGATAGGTTATATTTTGCTTGTTATCAGATATCGCCCCTTTATACTTGCACTGCCGCTTATCGGTATCGGTATATTTTCACTTTGGGGTGGGCTTAGATTTACCGTTTTTGCCGTTCCTGTGGCGGCACTTAGTGCGGTCTATCTCTTTTATGTGATCTCAAAAGGGATAGAAAATAGGGCTTTTAGATACTCTGTGATCGCGGTTTTGACCGGCTTGATGATCTATCCAAATATCAAGCATATTATCGACTATAAAGTACCGACGGTTTTTACAAAAAGTGAGGTAGAGATTTTAAAAAAATTAGATGAAATAGCGAGTGATAAAGATTATACCCTAACTTGGTGGGATTACGGCTATCCTATCTGGTATTACTCCGATACAAATACGCTCATAGACGGCGGTAAGCATGGGCATGATAACTACATCATCTCTAAAATATTAAACTCAACTTCTCAGACATTGGCGGCAAATCTTGCACGATACTCTGTTGAAGCGTATCTAAAAAACAAAGGAGTGGTAGCGGATCGCATCTTCAAGGGTAAAAACCCAAATGACTTTTTGGATGAGTTAGAAAGCGGAGAGATAAAGCTTCCTAAAAAGAGTGTCGATATCTACCTCTATCTTCCGCAACGGATGTTAAATATCTTCCCTACCGTCGGACTCTTCTCTAGACTCGATCTCGTTACGGGGAAAAAGTTGCCCGATCCGTTTTTTTATGCTTCCGGTAGATTTAGAGATGACGGCTCTATGATAGATCTAGGAAATGGGGTACGCTTAGATAAACGAGGAGGAGTGCTTTACCTTGGGCAAAGAAAGGTTCCTCTCAAACGCTTTGCCGTAGTGGGCTATGATCAAAGCGGTAAACTGCATAAAAATATCAATGAACTCGATCCAAATGCGCCGATCTCGGTTATCTTCATGCAAAGTTACGGAACATTTTTGATCGTAGATGAGAGTATCTACAACTCTCTCTATATTCAACTTTTTGTATTTGAAAATTATGATAAAGAGTTGTTTGAACCCGTTATAATGAGTCCGTATGCGAAGGTGTATAAGTTAAAGAGATGATCTATCTCACTTTGTTTCTAAGCTCTCTTTTATCTACCTATATGGTTAGAGAGTTTTTTAAAAAGAGGGCGCTATTGGATCATCCAAATAGCAGAAGCTCTCACACCATACCCACACCGACAGCCGGAGGGGCGGCTTTTGTAGTAATCTTCTATCTATTTCTTATACTGTTTCATAAAGAGTTGGAGAGTAGGTTGGTCTTGGCACTCCTTTGTGGCATACCGCTTGCGATTGTAAGTTTGATAGATGACTTTAAAAATCTATCATTCAAGCTAAGGTTTCTCGTGCAAGCTCTCACCGTTTTTGGGGCTATCTACTTTTTAGGTACAGCCAAAGAGTACGCACTTTTGTTGGTACTATTTCTCTTTTTGGCGTCATTGTGGTTGATCAATCTCTATAACTTTTTAGACGGTATAGACGGATATGCGGCAAGTGAAGCGATATTTGTTTCAGTCGGTGCCTATCTGATATATGGTGATCAGCTATTTTTATATCTAGCCATACTTGTGAGCGGCTTTTTAGTTTTTAATTGGCACAAAGCATCGATCTTTATGGGAGATGTGGGGAGTACCTTTCTGGGCTTTTTCTTTGCTGTTGAGGCGATCTATCGATTTGAGGGGTTGAGGGATATTGTGATCTGGTATCTTCTGCTTGGAGTCTTTATCTTTGATGCCACCTATACACTACTCAAAAGATTGACAAACGGTGAAAATATCACCGCCCCCCACAAAAAACATCTCTTCCAAAGAGCGGTTGTCGGCGGCTTGTCGCATAGTGAAGTTACAATATTTTTAATTTTTTTCAATATGATTACATTTATACCTCTCTATTTGTCAAAAGATAGTACTATGCTTTACCTATGGTTTTTTGTATATAATTTGCTTTTGATTTTAGTACTAAAGAGAGTTGACAGGATGAAGAGCTTTGATTGAGACTATATTGAAAAAGGCGCCGTGGAAGAGAACACTCTTTTTTGTGATCGCCGATGCTTTGATCTTTTACTTCTCATACTACGCTTCCTATATGCTTAGGTTCAACCTCAATATACCGCACGATCATATCGTAGGTGCTTCCAAACTCGTATTTGTAATTATCGCCCTAAAAGTCGCTCTCTTTTATATCTTTAGAGTTTACGCGATCACATGGAGATATTTTGTACTTAGTGATGTGAAAAAGATCATCGCCGCGCTTTTCGTCTCATATCTACTCTTTATTCTCTATATCAAGACTCTTTATGTTGGACCTTTTCCTAGAACGGTAATATTGATAGATTTTTTGATTTCACTCTTTTTGGTCGTAGCACTCAGACTCGCAAAGGGTATCTTAACCGGATCAAAGTCTGAGAAAAAGATACACAAATCGGTCATCATCGGTGCAAACCAAAGAGCGCTCGATATCATCAGTAGCGCAAAAAAGGGTGAGATTGATTTTGAGATAAGTTTAGTACTAGATAGTGATAAATCCTTGATAAACTCCTATATCGCCGGGATAAAAGTAGCTTCCGTAGATCATTTAAACGAGTTGGTGCAAAAGTATGATATAGATTCTGCGATACTGACGAAAGATTATCCAAATGAGGAGTTAGATAAGCTTTTTGAGAGACTCAATCAAGCCGGTATAAAGCATATCAAAAGAGCAAAACTTCTCGGTGACAAGTATGAAAAACTCATCGATATCTCGATCGAAGATCTCTTGGCTAGGCGACCGAAAGATCTCGATACCGAGACGATCTCCTCTTTTATCAAGGGCAAGCGGATTTTGATAACCGGAGCGGGCGGTAGTATCGGAAGTGAGATAGCAAGGCAGTGTGAAAAATTTGGAGCCAAAGAGCTTATCTTGCTAGATCATAGTGAATACAACCTCTATGCGATCAATGAACAGATCAAAAAGGTTCCGACGGTTCGGTTGATGCAGTCGGTTGTCGATAGGAAGCTGTTAGAGAAGAGTTTTGCCAAGTATAGACCGCAGATCGTGATCCATGCCGCCGCGTACAAACATGTCCCGTTATGTGAAGAGAATATCGAAGGTGCGGTACTAAACAATATCATCGGCACAAAAAACACCATAGATCTTAGTATAAAGTATGGGGTCGAGAGGTTTGTACTCATCTCGACGGATAAAGCGGTAAGACCTACCAATGTGATGGGTGCGACCAAGAGAGTGTGTGAACTTTATGCCCAAAATGTCCCCAGTAAAGAGACGCTTATAACGGCGGTGAGATTTGGAAATGTGCTGGGTTCAAGCGGTTCGGTTATCCCAAAGTTTAAACGCTTAATAGAGGCAAATCAACCCCTCACAATCACGCATCCTGAGATTACACGCTACTTTATGCTTATCCCGGAAGCGTGTCAGTTGGTGTTGCAGGCGGCTTCCATCGCAAAAGATAGGGAGCTCTTTGTGCTGGATATGGGTGAGCCGGTCAAGATCGTCGATCTAGCGAAAAAGATGCTCAAACTCTATAACAAAGAGCATTTGGGGATTGTCTTTACCGGACTTAGAGAGGGTGAGAAACTCTATGAGGAGTTGCTACTCAATGAAGATGACAAAAAGACAATATATGATTCGATATTTGTGGCAAAAGCGACAAAGTATGATATAATAAAACTAAACAGCGATATCGAGAGACTTTTAAATAGTCGTGATAAGATAACGATTTTAAAAGAGATCGTTCCGGAATTTAATCATAACAATAGCAATAAATCGAGAGAGGTAGAGTAGGTGAATAGTAGAGTAAAAGGGTTGATTGTTATATCTGCGGTTTTAGCTAGTACTAATCTAACGGCAGCGGCTTCGAGAGGCTATCTATTTAGCGGTCAAGATATTGATCTTACTCCGATGGACGGTTATGCACTGAGCGTAACACGGCAGGGAAGATATAGGGATGAGGATACCTTCGATCTGGTGATGAGCAACAAGGGCGAGATCTTCTATAACGCTCCTGAGCAGAGCGATGATATCTATCTCGTTTTTCATGATGATGTCAAACCGGGTGATAAGATACATATACATGTCAATCACGGTACCTTTTACTATAAGTTTGAGCCGATTCGTGCTTTGCCAAAACTTGTAAAAAGTGCTTTGAGTAGTGAAGTGTTAAATAAAAAGCCTAAAAAAAGTAAGCCAAAAACCCATAAGAGAAAAATAAAAAAGAGAGTGAAAGAGCAAATAAAAGAGAATATACCCAAGAGTAGCTCTAATATTGCAAAAACGGTGCAACCAAAGAGAAGTTCTATGATACAAGCTAAAGAGACTCCGAAGTCGTCCGCTTCTACAACGGCTAGTACTCATGAAAGAGCGGTTGTAACGCCGACCCCAAGTCCTATCAGTGAGTCGCTATTTGAGAAGTTTACTAAAGTCTTTAAAGAGCTCTTTTCTACAAAAGAGAGAAGCAAAACCGGTGAGAGGACTACCGTAAAAAGAGAAAAAATAGCTCAAACAAAGCCAAAAGTTATAACAGAGAAAAAAGAGCCTAAAACGACTCCAAAACCTACCCAAAAAATTGCAAAAGAGCCCAAAAAGAGTTTAGAAGATATCATCGGAGAATTTGATACAAGAGAGCTCGAGCATGAGGCGACGATCATCCAAAATAGCTTTGCACAACTTCCGCCTGAACTTGTAAAGCCGACAAAAAGGAGTGAAAAAGTCGTTACAAAGCAAAAAGAGACAAGACCTAAAGAGGCTCCAAAAAAGGTGGTCAAAGAGGTGAACAAACCGATCATCGACCAAAAAGCGCAAAAAGTGGCAGTTGCTCATGAAGAGTTGGAAAAGAGTGTTGAATCCTTACCTATCGTTACCCCTCCAAAACCGCAAACACCCCAAAAAGAGGTAGTTATCTCAAAACCGGTCGCTGTTGCCGCATCAACACCACAGCCTCCGAAAATCAAAGAGCAGAAGGTGATCATCACCGATACCACCGAGGTAAAAGTGAAAGATGCGACAACCCAAGAGGATAAATTTGCCGGTAGAGTTTTGGGTCCGGTCGTGAAGGAGGAGCCGGTTAAAGAGTATGTCGATACCTCCTATAAAGATAGATATCAAGAGCTCTCTCCAAGACAAGAGAGTAGTGCCAAGGTTGAGACGGATGAAGATAAGATCGTCATTACAAAAATCATAAAATCGAAAAAAGAGCAAGAGGATAAGTTTGCCGGTAGAGTTTTGGGTCCGACAAGTGACAGGGTTTTAGGAAACGGTTACAATCCCAATGCGGGTACAGGGAAAATGGTTGTAAGAGCGACACGAAACGATATGCCGGTATCAGCATGGGTGGAGGTGTTTAAAAACAATACCAAACAGCGTGTCAAAACCTTCTATACATCTACCTCAAAAGCAAAGTCGGTAAGACTGCCGGCTGGTACCTATATGATAAGAGCGACCTACAGGACAAGAGATAATAAGATCCAAACAACGATCAAAAATATCCGTTTAAAAGAGGGCGGGAAAATCAACAAACTGATAGCCTTCCATGACGGCACACTTGCACTTAAGGCGACCAGAGAGGGCAAACCTCTCTATGTCAAGGTTGAGGCGTACAAAGCCGGCTCAAATGATAGAGTTACATATGACTTCTCAAGTAGAAATACCGGTTTGGCTAGACTGATCCTCAATGAAGGGGTCTATGATATCAGAGTCTATGATTACGATAATGTTAAAAGATTTAATGGAGTGAGGATTTCAAGAGGGCAAACGCAAACTTTGGATGTTTCATTTTAAGAACTCTTGCTATAATTATCTCAAGTTAAGGATGAGATAAAGTGATAACGAGGGGATATTATGGCAAGATTGAGTGTAACTGAAGCGGTTGATTTGATAAAAAATGCTCCATTAAATGAGCTAGGCAAAATGGCGCTTGCCAAAAAGAGAGAGCTGCATCCGGATAAAATCACAACTTTCATAGTCGATAGAAATATCAACTACACCAATGTCTGCTGGGTGGATTGTAAATTTTGTGCATTTTATAGAAAGCCAAGCGATGAGGATGCCTATATCCTCTCTTTTGAAGAGATAGGTAAAAAGATAGAGGAGCTTGAAGCGATCGGCGGAACGCAAATCCTCTTTCAAGGCGGTGTCCATCCGAAACTAAAGATCGAGTGGTATGAGGATCTTGTAGAGTGGATTAGTACTAACTATCCAAATATCACGATTCACGGCTTCTCAGCGATAGAGATAGACTATATCGCTAAGATTTCCAAGATTAGTACGAAAGAGGTCTTGGAGAGGCTCCACGCGAATGGGCTCTATTCGATGCCGGGAGCCGGTGCGGAGATCCTTAGTGACAAAGTCAGAGATATCATCGCACCGAAGAAGTTGGATGTGGCTGATTGGCTGAGGATTCACAAAGAGGCGCATGAGATAGGGATGAAGACAACCGCAACGATGATGTTTGGAACGGTTGAGCGTGATGAGGATATCGTAGAGCACTTAGATCATATACGAAAATTGCAGGATGAGACGGGCGGTTTTAGAGCCTTTATCCTCTGGAGTTTCCAATCTGCTAACACAAAACTCATCAAAGAGAGACCCGAAATCGTCAAGCAGTCGTCAAATAGATATCTAAGACTCTTGGCGGTGAGCAGACTCTTTTTGGATAACTTCCCAAATATCCAATCATCATGGGTAACTCAAGGAAGCTATATCGGACAGTTGGCTCTGCTCTTTGGAGCCAATGATCTGGGTAGTACGATGATGGAGGAGAATGTCGTGGCGGCGGCGGGAGCCAAAAACTCCATGAATCAAAAGCAGATGATAGAGCTTATCGAAGATGTGGGTGAAATAGCCGCAAAGAGAAATACCAACTATGATATTTTAGAAATTTATGAGAGAGCTGAGGCATGAAGTATATAGTTGTCATATTATTTTTAATTCAAGGAGTCTTTTTGAGTGCAAATAGTAGTGTGGAAGCGTTGAAAGTTAAAGATATCGAAGTTCCGATGATCTATGAGAGAGATAGTAACCTCCCCATTGTCACGATGCAACTAGTCTTCAAAGCGAGCGGTTATATCGAAGATGGAGAGAAGTGGGGACTCTCAAGAATGAGTTCTCAGATACTCAATGAGGGGAGTTTGAAGCGAGGTGCAGTCGGCTTTGCGAGTGAGCTGGAAGATAGAGCTATCCATCTAAGGGTATCTGGCGGTACAGAGACTTTGGTGGTAGAGATATCGGCTCTCAAAGAGCAGTTTAGCAAGGCGATAGATCTAGCCAAAGAGCTACTCCTAGAGCCCAATCTCACCAAAGAGAGCTTTGAGAAGGTAAAACTTTTAACGATTGCTACGATCAAGAGAAAAGAGAGCGATTTTGATTATGTAGCAAGAACAAATCTCAACAAACTACTCTACAGAGATACTCCGATCGGACATCCAAGGATTGGAACGCTTGAGAGTGTCGAAAAGATAAGCTTAAAAGATATCAAAGATTTTCTTGCCAAACATTTAGTACTCAATCGATCCATCGTTGTGATTGGCGGTGATCTCTCTAAAAATGAAGCGAAACTCTACTCCAAAGATATCCTAGAGGTGCTGAAAAAGGGTGAGAGAGGAAAGGTGGGATTTTATGAACCCAAAGCCAAAGAGGAGAGCATTTCTGTTAAAAAAGATACGAAACAGGCATATATCTACTTCGGTGCACCCTATCATGTCAAGGTAACCGATAATGATGCCCATAAGGCAAAAGTTGCCACCTTTATACTGGGTGCCGGCGGTTTTGGGAGTCGAATGATGGAGGAGATCAGAGTTAAAAGAGGGCTTGCATACTCCGCATACGCCAGAACCAACTTTGCAAAGAGTTATAGTGACTTTAGAGGCTATCTACAAACGAAACTCGAGAGTCAAGAGGAGGCGATTAAACTGGTCAGAGAGGTGATAGGAAACTTTGTACAAAAGGGTGCTACCAAAGAGGAGTTGGAACAGGCTAAAAAGTTTCTTCTTGGAAGTGAGCCTTTAAGAAGTGAAACACTCTCTCAACGACTCAATCGAGCCTTTATGGAGTACTACAACGGTTTTAAACTGGGTTACTTTAAAGAGCAGCTTAAAAAGATCGAGGCTTTGAAGCTGGATGAGTTAAATAGTTTTATTAAAAAACATGATGAGATAAAGAGTTTATCATTTTCTATCGTAACAAAGTAGTATGATCGAGGGAGTAGAGAGCAAGGAGGATAGAGAGCGTTTAGCAAAGCTTGGTATCGATACGATTGCTGATCTTGCTCTTTTACTTCCGACGCGCTATGAAAATTATCGTTTAAATTCCTCTGCGATACTAAACTCGCACAACCTTATCGAAGCAACGATCAAATCAAGCGCATACAACCCAAAATATCTCAAACTCAAACTCTTTGCCAAAAATTACCGAAGTGATATTGATGCGATCATCTTTCATCCAAGAAAGTACCATTATGATAAGTTTAAAAGCGGTTTGAGTTACTATCTCTACGGCAGGGTGGAGCAAGGATATGGAGGTTTGACGATCATCCAACCGCAGATAGTCGAGGAAGAGCTTGTAAATAGCATAGTACCAAAATATAAGAGCAAACTACAAAACAGAAGTGTTATCAAGCTGATGCAGAGATATTTAACAAAAGAGAGATTTCTCTCTTTTGGAGTGGATGAAGAGATATATAGAGTCTTTAGTTTGATCCACTTTCCAGATATCGACTTTATCAAAGCGTATGAAAAAGAGAGCGGTTTTAGTACTAAAACGATTGAGACTATTAAGTATCTTGAGATCTATAACTACCTCAAAAAGTTATCGAAAAAAAAGTTGGAGTTTCCGGCAAAAAAGAGGCTTAACGGTAATATAGAGGATTTTGTAGCCTCTTTACCCTTTGAGTTAACCGGTGATCAAAAGAGAGCTATCGAAGATATCCAAAAAGATCTCTCTGGTACCAAAGCGGCTAAAAGAGTGATTATGGGTGATGTCGGAAGCGGTAAGTCTATGGTGATATTTGCTTCAGCTTTTATAGCATATCCCAATAGATCCCTCTTGATGGCGCCGACAACTATATTGGCAAATCAACTCTATAATGAAGCAAAAAAGTTCCTCCCCTCTGATATGAAGATCATTTTGGTGACAAATAGTACCAAAGAGGAGGATCTCTCACCCTATCACTTTATCATCGGAACGCATGCGCTTCTATATAGAGAGTTGCCTGAAGTCGATCTTGTGATGGTAGATGAGCAGCACAGATTTGGTACGAAACAAAGAGCGCTTATTGCCAAGATGGTAAGTAGCGGCGAACAACAGCCACACTATCTTCAATTTACCGCCACACCGATCCCAAGAACCATGAGTATGATCCAATCCTCCATCGTCGATATCACCCAAATCAAAGAGATCCCTTTTCAAAAGGATATCAAGACCAAGATCGTTACAAAGGCTGATTTTAAAGAGCTTTTAGAGCATATCGACAAAGAGATAGGAAGAGAGAAGCAGATTATCATCGTCTATCCGCTTGTGGAGGAGAGTGAGGCGATAGAGTACCAGTCGATAGATGAGGCGAGGGGATTTTGGGAGAAGCGTTATGAGAGAGTATTTGTAACGCACGGTAAAGATAGGGATAAGGAGGAGATTGTCGAACAGTTTCGAGATGAGGGGGACATCTTGATCGCCACTACGCTAGTAGAGGTGGGGATTTCGCTACCGAGACTCTCTACTATCATCATCGTCGCTCCTGAGAGATTGGGGCTTGCAACCTTGCATCAATTGCGGGGCAGGGTGAGTCGCCACGGCGATAAGGGGTATTGCTTTTTGATGACAAAACAGCCTGATAACAAGAGGCTAAGGGAGTTTTGTAAAACAACAGACGGCTTTGAGATAGCGGAGCTTGATCTAAAGTTTCGTGAGAGCGGCGATCTCCTAAAAGGGGATCAACAAAGCGGAAAGGTCTTTAAGTATCTTGATCTAGAGAGCGACGGAGAGATCATCGCAAAAGCGAAAATGGATTTAGGATTAAAATAGATTTACCAAATGCAACTTAAGTAGCAAAAGATTTTTCAAAATGTCTATATAATTTCAACAAATTATGAAAGAGACCCAAAAAGCGGGTTAAAAGGAGAGAAGAATGAATAATATACTTGATAAATTGACCAATGCGATGATGGAGGCGATAGAGAGCGGTATCTCTCTGGCGCTTCACTCACAAAATCAAGAGGTTGAACCCCTTCATGTACTATGGGGACAGTTGACAAATAGTGCATCACTTTTAACACAAGCTCTCAATAGAATGGGAGTTGATAAAAGTGCCATAGAGCTTGAGGTAAAGAGTAGGGTTGAGAGACTTCCAAAGGTATCAACCGTTACCAAAGAGACCATCAGGCTCTCAAGAAATATGGCTGCATCTTTGCAAAAAGCGGAAGGCTTGATGGCAAAAAACGGTGATAACTATATCGCCGTGGATACTTGGATTATCGCAAATCTTGATGATCCGCAGCTCAAAGAGCCACTTGGAAAATTTTTAGATATTAGTGAGCTCAAAAAGACGCTTGAGGCGATAAGAGGTGGACAAAAGATAGACTCTAAAAGTGCTGAAGAGAAGTTAGAAGCACTTGAGAAGTATGGTATAGATCTCACGCTAAAAGCAAAAAACGGAGAGCTTGATCCGGTGATCGGTAGAGATGAAGAGATACAGAGGATGATGCAGATCCTTATCAGAAAGAGTAAAAACAACCCGATACTTCTCGGAGAGCCAGGAGTCGGTAAAACCGCTCTTGCTGAGGGATTGGCGCAAAGGATAGCAGATAAAGAGGTCCCGCTTAGCCTGCAAAACAAGAGAGTGATCTCTCTCGATATGAGTAGTTTGATAGCGGGTGCAAAATATAGAGGTGAGTTTGAGGATAGATTAAAGGCTATCGTGGATGAAGTGAAAAAGGATGGAAATATCATCCTCTTTATTGATGAGATACATACAATTGTGGGTGCGGGAGCTAGTGAAGGAAGTATGGATGCGGCAAATATCCTCAAACCTGCCCTTGCAAGAGGCGAGTTGCACACGATCGGTGCGACAACACTCAAAGAGTATCGAAAATATTTTGAAAAAGATGCCGCATTGCAAAGAAGATTCCAGCCGATCAAGGTAGATGAGCCTACTCAAAATGAAGCGTTGCAGATCATGAGAGGTATCAAGGAGAGACTTGAGGCTCACCACAATGTACAGATCCTTGACTCAGCACTTGTGGCGGCTGTGAAGCTTAGTAGCAGATATATCACTGATAGATACCTGCCGGATAAGGCGATAGATCTAATCGATGAGGCTGCGGCGGAGCTTAAGATGCAGATCGAGAGCGAGCCGTTTGAGCTTAGTAAAGTCAAAAGAGAGATAGAGAGTCTGAGGGTTGAGAAAGAGGCGCTTAAGATGGAGAACAATCCAAAAAATGAGGAGCGTATTAAAGAGATCGAAAAAGAGATAGCCGATCTCGAAGAGAAGAAGAGATCTCTTGAGAGCCAGTTTGAAAATGAGAAGAGGGTATTTAAAGAGATAGCCGAGATCAAACAAAAGGTTGAAGAGCTTAAAAGAGAGGCTGAAAACGCAAAAAGATCAGGCGATTTTAACAAAGCCGCAGAGATTGAGTATGGTGAGATACCAAAACTCTTGGAGAGAGAAAAGGAGCTCAACGCTCAATGGGAGAAGATGCAAGAGGGCGGAGTACTTCTCAAAAATAGCGTTGATGACGAGATGATCGCAACCATCGTCTCTAAGTGGACAGGTATCCCGGTCAATAAAATGCTTCAAAGCGATAAAGAGAGGATATTGGCTGTTGAGGATGAGCTCAAAAAACGGGTTGTCGGTCAAGATGAAGCGATAAAGGCAATCGCAAGAGTCATCAAGAGAAATAAAGCCGGTCTCTCAGATCTAAGCAGACCGATAGGTTCGTTCCTATTCTTAGGACCTACCGGAGTCGGTAAGACCGAGAGTGCAAAAGCGTTGGCGGCATTTTTGTTTGATGATGAGAAGAGTTTGATACGATTTGATATGAGTGAGTATATGGAGAAGCATGCGGCGAGTAGATTGGTCGGTGCGCCTCCGGGCTATGTCGGGTACGAAGAGGGTGGACAGCTAACTGAAGCGGTTAGAAGAAAGCCTTACAGCGTGATACTATTTGATGAGATCGAGAAGGCGCATCCCGATGTATTTAATATCTTGTTGCAAGTCTTGGATGATGGACGACTCACTGATAACAAGGGAGTTACCGTAGACTTTAAAAATACTATCATCATCCTCACATCAAATATCGCAAGCGATAAGATTATGGAGCATAGCGATCTTATTGAGAGGGAGAAGGCGGTAAAAGATGAGCTTAAGAGGTACTTTAAGCCTGAGTTCTTGAATAGACTCGATGATATCATCATCTTTAATCCACTCGGTATGGAGCAAATTACCAAGATCGTGGATATACTCTTTAGCGGTATCGCTAAGAAAGTGAAAGAGAGGGGTATCGATATAGAGCTTACAGATAAAGCAAAAGAGTTTATCGCAAGAGTCGGATTTGATCCGGTTTACGGTGCGAGACCTCTCAAAAGAGCCTTATATGAGGAAGTTGAGGATAGGTTGGCTGAGTTGATCTTGAGAGATGAGGTCAAAGAGGGTGACAAAGTGATCTTTGATCTAGAAAACGATCAGATCGTTACCAAAGTTGGGTAACCCTCTCTAACTGTTGCGCCACCGTTGAGGGGTGGTGCAACTTGATATCTCTTCTGCTAAGTTCTACCCCTTCATAGATATCTATCTCAGGTTTGATGAGCATCATTTCATTAAAGTCTACAATTGAATCCATCTCGATAAGAAGCCTTTCATATCCCTCCTGTTTATATCTCCAAGCTCGTTTATAGTGATCAAAGAAGTTTAAAAGTTCTCCTTGATGTTTATGGCTTAAAAAGTACCATTTGCCGCTACCGTCTTGATGGTAACCCGATTTTTCAGGATTTGGGGGGAGTTCATCTTCGCTTACAATATATTTGATGATCTCTTTATCACTCATATCATCTTCAATGATCTCATAGAGTATATAGTCGATATAATCGAGCCTAGGGTGTCTATATCCAAGCGGAGAAGTACCTACTAGGGAGAGAAAGTTTAGATCAAACTCCATCGTTTCTAGGTGCGTATATAGGGTGATCTTTATATTTTTTGATCCATCTTTTTGAATATCCAACATATAGAGTTCTAAACTATCATCACGACTTAGGATATATCTATTTGAGTAGTAGTTCAAGTGATTTTGATATTCGATCACATCTAGTACATTATAGAGCGAAGTACCGCTCTCTCTTTTGTTATCAATCTCTATAAATCCGTCTCTCTCTATACCCAATAACAAAATCTTCTCCATTCTTTTTCTTGAATGGAGTATCGACAAAATATAGAATTTATTTAGTTGATTATAAAATTATTTAAAGGAGAACTCTAAGGTTTTTAGATTTGTTAAAAAGAAAGAGTATTGATTGAGTCTAAAGAGCTTTACCAAACAGAGAGGGGATAGTTTTGAAGTATTTTTCTATCTTTGCTTATAAGTTTTGCCTGTTTCAAGTCTGCATCTGCAACGATGATTCTATCAAAAGGATCGCGCGTAAAATTTTGATAGGTACTTTTTAAAGCAATTTGATCAAATGGTTGATTCGATATTTTTAGATCAATTGTGTTTGAAAGTGATTCTATTATCTCTTTTGAGTGATATCTAAGACACCCTATCTCAAACAGTAGCTCTAGTTCCAAAGCGACCATAGGTGAAATAATGAGAGATGAATTTTCCATCAGATCAATTGCATGTTTGGAGAATTTATTCAACTCTTTTGCAAATAGCCAAACAACTACATGCGTATCTAAATAGAGGCTTTCCGCTCACTACTCCAATCTATCTCTACGAGATCATCACTATTTCCCACTATAGCATCGGGATGCGCTTTCAATTTATCGAGTTTATTTTCTTTTTTTGGCGGTACCACTTTGATAATTTTCCCATTTCTATTATATCTCAATAACTTTTCCACTCTCTATCGCTTGATCTAAAAGTTGGAAGAGGTTATTTCTAAATTCGGTGGGTGTAACAGCCATCTTCTACTCCTTTGTTGATAATTGAAGTATAATGAAATTGATGTACATTGTCAATTATATATGTACATAATCAATAAGTAAGAGAGTCAAGAATTACATATAAACTTTAAATAATGTTTTATAGTTGTATATAATATACGATAAAGTGCATAAAATAATTAAAAATATGTATTTTATATAATATTTTAATGATGTTTAGATATTATTTCAGTATATTTAATTACAAAAAAATTATATAGTGATTAAATATATGTTGAAATATATCTTTTTATGTATGATTTATAGCCTCTGCTGTAATATTCATACATGGAATCAAAAGATCTATTCAACATTTTGCATAATGCCGTTGAAGCACAACACTTTGGCAGAAAGATAAGTCAGAAGGAGATGGCAAAACGGCTCAATATCTCTATGAGAACTTATCAAGACTGGAGACTGGGCAACTCAAAGCCGCAAGCTGCTGTTGCTATCTTTAAGATGCTTGGTGAGCTTGAAGATGAAGATATTGTAAGAGTTGTAAAAAAAATTAAAAGAGGGTTGAATGATGACAAAAGTAAGCATAACAGAGAGAGAGGAGCTTAGTGAACTATTTATCTCTTTTGATTCTAAATATTCACTTTTCTATAGGTTAGCCAACTTCTTAAGAGCACTTTTCCGCTAAAAGAGATTTCCGGTACCACTTTCTAAACTTTCATTTAATAGGTTGCAACTTAGGTTGCATCTATATTTTTCAATATACTATATAATTGCATTGTCATTAGTAGTTAATATAACTATACTTGAGTTATATAGACTAAACTATATTTATAAACTTATCGAAGTATAGAGTTGATAAAGATTGGCTAAATATAAAGTTGTGTATAATAGGCTAAAAAAATTAAAAAGGGGGAAGAGATGGGCAAAAGAGCGAAGTCAAAGCCTGAGAAAGCTCCAAAAGAGAGTGAAATAGCCTCAAATGAGTTAAATGAAAATCAAAGCGAAAGTGAAAGCGAAAATGAGGCTGAGACAAATTGTAGTGAGTTAGAGCAAGAGGTAGAGGAGCTTAGAGCCAAAGTCTCTGAGCTTGAAGATAAGTATCTAAGAGAGCATGCGGACTTTGAAAATATCAAAAAGAGGATGGAGAAGGAGAAGGCGCAAGCGATAGCTTACGCACACGAAGGCTTTGCAAGGGACCTGTTGAGTGTGATCGATTCGCTTGATAGTGCTATCTCCTCTATTGAGAGTGATGAAGAGGAGGTAACAAGTGAAAAGTTTGAAAAGTTAAAAGAGGGTATTGAGTTAACGATAGAGCAGTTTGCTAAGGTATTTAGCAAACATGGAGTTGAACTGATCGATATGGATGGAGGATTTGATCCAAATTTCCATGAAGCGGTGATGCAGGTCGATAGTGATGAACACAATGAGGGAGAGATCGTTCAAGTTCTCCAAAAAGGTTATAAGATCAGAGATAGAGTATTAAGACCCGCAATGGTCAGTATTGCAAAAAAATAAAACATTAAATTTGAAATTAGGAGGATAGAGATGGCAAAAGTAATAGGAATAGATTTAGGAACAACAAACTCATGTATGGCAACATATGAAAAGGGTGATACCAAAGTCATACCGAATAAAGAGGGTAAAAATACCACCCCATCAGTTGTGGCATTTTCAGATAAGGGTGAGGTACTAGTCGGTGATCCGGCTAAAAGACAAGCGGTAACAAACCCTGAAAAGACGATCTATTCAATTAAAAGAATTATGGGTCTTATGTGTAATGAAGATAAGGCACAAGAGGCGAAGAAGAGACTTCCGTACCATATCACCGATAGAAACGGTGCGTGTGCGATAGAGGTAGATGGAAAGATTTACACTCCACAAGAGATAAGTGCGAAGATTTTGATGAAGCTCAAAGAGGATGCCGAGGCATTTCTCGGTGATACGGTAACAGATGTGGTGATTACCGTTCCGGCATACTTTAACGACTCACAAAGAAAAGCAACACAAGAGGCGGGTACGATTGCTGGACTCAATGTGCTTAGAATCATTAACGAGCCTACAAGTGCGGCACTTGCGTACGGACTCGATAAAAAAGAGGCTGAGAAGATTGTCGTGTATGATCTTGGTGGCGGTACATTTGATGTTACGGTACTAGAGACAGGTGATAATGTCGTTGAGGTTCTTGCTACTGGCGGTGATGCGTTCCTCGGTGGTGATGATTTTGATAACAGACTCATCGACTGGCTTGCAGAGGAGTTCAAAAGTGAGTCTGGAATCGATCTCAAAAATGATGTTATGGCGATGCAAAGGCTCAAAGAGGCGGCTGAAAATGCGAAAAAAGAGCTTAGTACCGCGACTGAAACAGAGATCAATCTGCCGTTTATTACAGCAGACGCTAGCGGTCCAAAGCACCTTGTGAAGAAGGTTACAAGAGCGAAGTTTGAGTCATTGATAGAGGATTTGGTAGAGAGCACCATTAAAACCATCGGTTCAGTACTTGAGGATGCCGGACTTAGCAAAGATGAAGTTAAAGAGATCGTTATGGTCGGTGGTTCGACTCGTGTACCGTTAGTTCAAGAGAAGGTAAAAGCGTTCTTTGGAAAAGAGCTTAACAAGTCTGTAAACCCTGATGAGGTTGTAGCAATCGGTGCGGCGATCCAAGGTGCCGTTATCAAAGGTGATGTGAAAGATGTGCTTTTACTTGATGTTACACCGTTAAGTCTCGGTATCGAGACGCTTGGTGGAGTAACAACCAAGATCATCGAAAAAGGTACGACGATACCGGTTAAAAAGACACAAACTTTCTCAACAGCGGAGGATAACCAATCAGCGGTCACCATCCATGTCGTACAAGGTGAGAGAGAGTTTGCAAAAGATAACAAGTCTCTTGGTCAATTTAACCTTGAAGGTATCCCGCCGGCTCCAAGAGGTGTGCCTCAAATCGAGGTTACATTTGATATAGATGCAAACGGTATCTTGACTGTTTCAGCACAAGATAAAGCGACCGGCAAACAGCAAGAGATAAAGATCACCGGTTCTAGCGGACTAAGTGAAGAAGAGATAGAAAAGATGGTAAGAGATGCTGAGGCTCACAAAGCTGAAGATGAGAAGAGAAAAGCGCTTGTCGAGGCTAAGAACCAAGCAGACGCACTGATCCACCAAACTCAGAAGTCTCTTGAGGAGATCGGTGATAAGATCGATGCGGCTGAGAAGAGTAAGATAGAGGCTGCAGTAAAAGATCTCAAAGAGACTATCGCAAATGAGAATGTAACGAAAGAGCAAATAGATGAGAAAGTTAAAGTACTCAGTGAAGTGAGTCATAAGTTGGCTGAAGCAATGTATAGCAAAGATCAAGGTAAAGCGGCTTCAGGCGGTAGTGCAGGTGCTGAGAGTTCAGCGAAAAAAGATGATGACGATGTCATAGATGCCGAGGTCGAGTAGTAAAAACAATTTAGATTAACTTGATATAATATCCCCTCATAAATGAGGGGTAGGAATGCAAGCGTTAATCAAGAAAGTAAAAAGCGGTGAAAGAGTCTCTTATGATGAGGCTCTTGCCCTTTATGATCTGGATCTTTTCACTCTTGGTGAGTTGGCATCTTCTATTAGAGAGAGGATGTGGCAAAGAAAGAGCTTCTTTAATATCAACAGACACATAAATCCTACTAACATCTGCAAAGATATCTGCAAATTTTGTGCATTTTCCGCAAGTCGTAAAAATCCAAACCCCTACACTATGAGTCATGACGAGATACTCTCCATAGTAGAGCACTCATATCACAACGGTGCCAAAGAGGTGCATATCGTCTCCGCACACAATCCCGATGCGGGACTTGAGTGGTATATGGATATCTTTTCTAAGATCAAAAAAGCCTTCCCGGATATCCATGTAAAAGCGCTAACAGCCGCTGAAATCAACTTTTTGGCAACAGAATATAACCACTCATTTGATGAGATTATCGATATGATGATAGAGAGCGGTGTGGACTCTATGCCGGGAGGCGGAGCGGAGATATTTGATGAAGAGGTGCGAGATAAGATTTGCAAAGGCAAAGTTAGCTCAGATGAGTGGCTTGAGATACACTCGCTTTGGCATAAAAGGGGCAGAAAGTCCAACGCTACGATGCTATTTGGACATATAGAGGATAGGTCTCATAGGATAGATCACATGTTAAGGCTCAGGGACATACAAGATAAAACGGGGGGATTTAACACCTTTATACCGCTCGTTTATCAAAGAGAGAATAATTTCTTAAATGTTAAAAAGTTTCTCTCATCCAATGAGATACTCAAAACAATGGCAATCAGTAGAATAGTACTGGATAATATCCCGCACTTAAAAGCTTACTGGGTAACTTCGACGATAAACTTAGCGCTTGTTGCTCAAGAGTTCGGCGCTGATGATTTGGACGGGACGATCGAAAGAGAGTCGATCAACTCAGCCGCAGGAGCGGCAAGTGCACACGGTATGGAGTTAAATAACTTTATTTCACTTATCAAAAACTCCGGTTTTATACCTGTTGAGAGAGATAGTCTTTATAACGAGTTGAAAGTTTATGAGTAATCTTTAGTACTAATAGTAAGGATAAATCAGAGTTGCAATCAGATATATATGAACTCTTAAGAGAGGGCTCAGAGTATGAGCTGATAGTCGTAAGTGATGAGAGAGAGGCGAAAAGTGCACTTGAGGTGGCGAAGTTTTTGGGTTATGATGGCTTTATGTTGCCGGATTTTCGGGCAAATTTTGGTGATGATCTAAGGGCTTTCAAAGGCGAGTTGTTTGAGCTTTTGGATGCTCTTGCAAACTTCTATAACTCTAAAAAGAGCAAAAAAGTGCTCATAACCCCCTTTAGATCGATCATCCACAACCTTCCGACGGCAAAACTGCTTCAAAAAAAGCGTTTGGAGTTTGCCTCTACCCTCAATATCGCTTCACTCAAAGAGGAGCTTTTTTGGTGGGGGTATAGCTTTGTGGAGATCGTGCAGGAGGAGGGAGAGGTCTCATTTCGTGGTGACATTATCGACATTTACCCAAGGGGTGCGAAGGAGCCGTTTAGGATTTCGCTCTTTGATGATGAGATAGAGAGTATCAGAAGCTTTGATCCCGCAACCCAAAAGAGCAAAAAAGATGAGATCGAGAGCATAGAGCTTCCGCCGGCGTACTTTTCGTTGGACAAAGAGGGGTACGAGCGGATAAGCGAGTGCATAGAGAGTGTCGAGAGCGATGCTTTTGTGAGTGATATCGGTTCACTCGGGTTTTGGTGTTTGGGAGAGGATAGTCGCTTTTTACCGGATGAGTTCAAAGCCGTTAGTACCAAAAGGGCTTTCAAGGAGATGGAGGAGTACTTTAGTATCCAAGAGAGTTCCCAAAAAGAGCGCTTTTTAAATCTCCCCTTAGTACCGGAAGCAAAAGAGTTCAAAGATATAGAGGCGGTAGAGTTAAACAGCTTTCTGACTTTTCACAAATCCAAAAAAATCTCCATCATAGTGGCAAGTGAAGCTCTGCTAAAACAGTACGAGATAAGCGATGAGATAGTATTCAAGCATATCAAAGCACCCCATATCGTAAATATCATGAGCAAAGATGAGCTTATCCTCTCACTCAATAGAGAGCAGAAGAAGAGGCGCAGAAGAAAGAGTTCATTAGTACTAGATGAGCTGAGTGTCGGTAGCTATGTGGTGCATGAAAATTACGGTATCGGTATCTTCAAGGGCTTAAAGAGTATCGAGGTTTTGGGTAGTACGAAAGATTTTGTAGAGATCGCCTACCAAAATGATGATAAGCTCTTAGTACCGGTTGAAAATATCGATTTGATCGACAGATATATCAGTGACGGCGGAAATCTGGCTGTGGTTGATAGGCTTGGCAAAGGGAGTTTTGCGAAGCTAAAAGAGAAAACCAGAGCCAAACTCTTTGAGATAGCCAAGGAGATCATCGAGATAGCCGCCGAGAGGGAGCTTAAAGATGCACCGGTTATCAGGAGTGATTTTGAGGAGTTGGCGCTCTTTAGAGCGGAAGCCGGTTTTGAATATACGGAGGATCAACAAAGAAGCATAGATGAGATATTTGATGAGCTATCCGGCGGTAAGGTGATGGATAGGCTTCTTAGCGGAGATGTGGGCTTTGGTAAAACAGAAGTGGCGATGAACGCTATCCTTGCAACCGTCAAAAGCGGCTATCAAGCAGCGCTCATAGCTCCTACTACTCTGCTTGTCTCTCAACACTATAAAACTATCAGCGAACGACTTGCAAAGTTTGGAGTAAAGATAGCCAAGCTTGATAGATTTACATCAGCAAAGGAGAAGAGGGAGATCATAACAGGGCTTGAGAAGGGTGAGATAGACCTCTGCATCGCTACGCACTCACTTCTTGGTGTCAAGATCAAAAATCTTGCCTTCTTGGTGATAGATGAAGAGCATAAGTTTGGTGTGAAGCAAAAGGAGGCGTTGAAGCAGCTTAGAGCAAATATCCACATACTCTCGATGTCCGCCACCCCGATACCTCGAAGTCTAAATATGGCTCTCTCGTCGATCAAAAGCTACTCTCAACTCCTAACGCCCCCATCCGACAGAGAGGATGTGCGAACATTTGTCAAAGAGTATGATGAGAAGCTCTTAAAAGAGGTGATTTTAAGAGAGCGAAGGAGAGGTGGACAGCTCTTTTATATCCACAACCGCATCGCCTCTATCGAAAGCAAGAGAGATGAGATATTAGAGATAGTACCTGATCTAAAGATCTTAGTACTACACTCAAAAGTGCCACCGGCGACGACTGAGAAGGAGATTTTGCGTTTTGAGGAGGGTGAGTACGATCTGCTACTCTCTACTTCTATCGTGGAGTCTGGTATCCACATGCCAAATGTCAACACCATCATCGTAGAGGGGGCGGATAGGTTCGGTATGGCGGATCTGCATCAACTAAGGGGACGCGTCGGTAGAGGAAGCAGACAGGGCTACTGCTACTACATAGTCGAAAAGAAAGAGGCTCTAACTGAGGAGGCGATCAAACGGCTTGTAGCGTTGGAGTCAAACTCATTTTTGGGTGCGGGTGCGGTACTGGCGTATCATGACCTTGAGATCAGAGGCGGCGGAAACTTGGTGGGTGAGGCTCAAAGCGGACACATCAAGGGCATCGGCTACTCTTTGTATATCAAGATGCTTGAAGATGCGATACATACACTCCTGCACGGCTCAAGCAAAGAGAAGAGTAAAGATGTGGAGATAAAACTTGCCATCAGTGCGTACCTAAGTAGTGAGCTTATCGGTGATGATAGGGTGAGGCTGGAGCTTTACAGAAGGTTTGGTAAAGCAAAAGAGGTGAGCGAGGTTTATGAGCTTCAAGAGGAGATAGAGGATAGGTTTGGCGAGGTAGATGAGCCTAGCAAAAACTTTATAGAGACGGTGGTGGTGAAGATCTTATCAAGAGCCGCAGGTATCAAGTCCGTGATGAGCTACGGTGTGAATGTAACCTTTGTCTATGAAGATGAGAAGAAGGAGATAGTAAAAGCCAGAAGCAAAGATAGTGATGATATATTGGCTACGGCACTTGGGTATTTGCGGAGGAGGTGAGTTTGCTGAGGTAAGAGCTCCTGACTAGTTGGATTGGATGATGTTGGAGATGATCTCTTTTGACCATTTTGGTAATGGGGTATTAAGTATGATATTTTGCTCCTTCTTTGCTCCAAATATACGGATTAACTTACACCATCTTTTAAAAATTGTTTGCGTCTTTGAATCGCCACTTTACCTGCCTGAAGCATTTTTTGATTGCTTTTTCTGGAGCTATCAGATAGAAAATCTCCAAAAATCTCTTTGGCAATATCATCTGGATTTACAAAAGGTAGATTGGAAAGAGCAAGGATAAAAAGTTTTTGTGCCATAAATTATAGGTTTACAACTGTTTCATTAAAAGATCTATCGATATATACTGTCTCTTTAGTGCCATCCGGATAGAGTTTGATCATATAACCACTTTCCATATCAGCTTTTTTGATATAAGTGGGTACACTGTTTTTTAAAAGCTCTTTTGTATTATCCTCCATCTCAATACTTTGTATATCCTCAAAAATGGTTTCAATATCGATATCTACTTTTTTAACCATAACACTCTCCATAAAATATATAATGCAATAATATCATATCTAAGAAACAAAGATAGTGATGATATTTTGGATGCGGCACTTGGGTATTTGCGGAGGAGGTGTTAAATCAACTCCTTATCAAGCTTATCCAAAAGCTCCAAACCTCTCTTTTTATCCCCTTTAGCTGAAAGTGCGTCAAAGCGGTTTTTAGCATCATACTGCGTCAAGGCGATAGTAGCCAACTCGTCAAAAAGTTTATTGAGTGATATATTTTTACTCTTTGCATACTTTTTGAGTCTCTCATATTTACCGTCCGGTATCCTAAGTGTCAAAGTGCTCATCTTTTGTACCTCTCTATAAATCTTTTTGGTGTAACTATATCAAACTCGAAGTTAAGCTCACCGCTCTTAATATCGTTGATATTATTGGTGATGATAACTTCACTATTACTTGCGACTGCCAATTCTATAAGAAAATTATCATCATTATCCTTGAGATTTGGTCGCCATAGATAAAAGATCTCATTCCATTGACAAACTGATAAAAATGCTTGAAAAAGCTCATCTCTTTCATTGGAGTTTAACAAGCACAATCTATCTATCTTTTCTCTCTTCATAACGGCTTCATATTCAAGAAAGAGTGTCGTGCTCATTTTTGAGGAATAATCTCTTCATTTAGTGCCATACGAATGATCTGACGATTCACACCGTCCTTGCTAATGAGAGCTGAAATCCAAACACTCGTATCTATCACAACATTCATATTGAATGATAGCATATATGACATTAAATAAGCATAAAACAGAGTTGATATTTTGGTAACGGTGCTTGGGTATTTGTGGAGGAAGTGAGTTTGTGTTATGATACATATATAGAGTGTTGAGGAAAGCGTCGGTTTGGTTAGTACTAAGCCTATATAAGGTGGCGATAGCAAAGGAGCACCGTGGAGCTTGTATATCTATGGGTAGAAGAGTATAAAAATATCCACAATCAAGGGTTTAACTTCTCCCCTCGGTTTCGATGTGAGTATGATCCTAACAGCAATGAACTCACCATCGAAGAAAATGAAGAATATGTGGATATCTTCCCTGAAAATATCAATGTGACGGCAATAGTAGGGAAGAATGGGAGTGGGAAGAGTAGTATTGTAAAACTAATATTTTTAATACTTTTTCTTTATCATAATCGAGATAAAAAAACAGCTTTTGGTTTTACTGATGAAGATAATTTCATCGAAAATGTAACTAGTATTTTTAATATATTAAAGATATACAATAATCTAAAAGTATTTTTGATTCTTAAAAATAATGGTTCAATATATAAAATTGATATAAATACTATAAAACATAACCTCATTAATAAAGGCAAATTCAAAATTATACAATCTCAATCAAATAATGATTATAGAATTAAATATAATAAGCAAACTATCAAAAATTATTCAGATAAAATTTCATCATTTTTTATTTATTTTAATTACTCTATTGACACCTTTAAAGATAGTCAATATGATGGATGGGTAGATGAACTTTATCATAGAACTGATGAATATTTAACCCCATTATTAATAGAACCTACAAAGTACAATGATAAAGTAAACATTAATCTTTTAAATGATTTGTCCAATCATAAGTTACTCCAATTCTATTCAAATTTATTCTCTAAAAAAATAACTGATATTACAACATTTTTTAATCCTAATAAAATTGAATTTGAATATTCTGAATCAAGAATAAACCCAAGAGTAATTAGTGATATGGAAATTGAAAATGAAAACTTGTTTAATTTTGAAGAAACTGCAAAGATTGCATCACATGATCAACCACTCATCGAAAGATTGAGTAAAGATCCTTATAAAATAATTGCAAAGTACATTAGCTATATTGAGAAAAAAATTTTAAATCGTGATCTGTATTCAAG
>JALWLO010000017.1 GCA_027084135.1 Campylobacterales bacterium
TCTTTGCCCATCCGCAGCTCTTTTTATCATTTGATAGATCTCATCATCAACTCTCATAGTTATTGTTTTCATAGTCGAGCTCCTTGAATATATTTTTATACTATATTATTCAAATATATTCATTTTGTCAAGCTTTAGTACTAGTACTAACTACAAATCCAGTTCCTTTTTCAACCGACTGAGGTGTATAGGTGTGATACCCAAAAATGAAGCGATGTGGTACTGAGGAACTTTATCCAGTAGATGTGGAGTTTCCTTTACAAAGCTCTCGAACCGCTCTTGTGCACTTTTGCTCTGCTGATCCAAAACCCTATGGTGCAGATAACAGTAGGCTTCATCGCTCATCATCTTGCAAAAGTTGAGCATATCCATAGAGTTTGCGTTGAGATACTCCAGATCCTCCCTCTCGACATAGATCGAGTCGATATCTTCCAACGCCTCTATCTCCAGCCTTGACGGAGTTTGATTTGTAAAGCTATCATAATCGACGATAAACAGATTTACCACATGGGAGTTCTCATCGTTAAAAAATATGCTCCATGTAAAGTCTTTCCCATCGCTATCAATGGTATAGGCTCTAGCTAAACCGCTTTTGATGAAGTAGATCCTATCATAGATATCACCCATCTTCGTGATCATCTCTCCCTTTTTGATGGTGCGAGTTTTAATCTTTGACTCGACAAAGCTCCACACCTCATCATCGACACTTAGATATCTGCTCATAAATTCTCTAAACTCACTTGCCATAGGAGGATTATAACAAATCTATTACTTTTTATTCACAAATTGATGTCATAATTTAGATATATTTATTTATAGGAGAAATTATGAAAATAATTTATACACTTTCTATGATTCTATTTCTGTTCTTTAGTGGTTGCAGTACGAGTACATCCGGTACTAAACAGTTTACTTCAAATGATATAGATCTCAACGATACCTACATAAAACGCAAACTCTTTATCATAGGCGATTCGACTGTTAATTACAGTATCGATTTTAGTGAGGAGAGCCAAAAAGCGTTCCTTGGTTGGGGTGAAGTTCTCTATCAGAGGCTAAAAGATCCGACAGCAGTCTATAACGGAGCAAGGTACGGTGCATCTGCAAAAAGTTACAGAGTCATGCCAGTTCCTCCCTTATCAGATACAAAGTATTCGCTAAGTTTTGGAAAAAATAGAAACCTCACTTGGAAAGAGACAAAAAAAGAGATAGAAAAGAGCGGTAAAAAGGGCGATTATCTCCTTATCCAATTTGGAAGCAATGATAAACATATGTATCAAAAACCGGAGTTTGTTCCTCGATTGTATGGTCAATTTGAAGGACTCTCTATATACTCACCCGAGATTAAAGACGATTTTAAAAAAGAGTTGCAATTTTATATCGATCAAGCGAGAGAACTAGGTTTAAAGCCGGTACTTATAAGCGCTATAAATCCTCGCCACTATGATCGTGCGGGAAATGTGATCGATGAACGAGAACCGTTTCCGCAATATATCAAAGAGTTAGCAGATGAGGAAGGTATCCCCTATCTAGACCTTCATCAAAAAAGTATGGAGGAGTATGCAAAGTATCACTGCGGAGATTTGGAGTTTAAAGAGAGTTTTGGAAACTGTCAAGTAGGAAATCATACCATATCCGAAATCACTCATCTAAAACCAAAGGGTGCAAAGATCGTCGCAGGATGGATCAAAGAGCTTGCTTGTCAAAAAGATGAGGAGTTGTGCAGTCAGTTTAGATAAGAAAAATATTATATTAAAATTAAGAAAAAAATATAGTGTTACTTTTTATTTAATTTTAAATTATATAATTGGGTTGTAGAAAACTAAAGGAGGTCATATGACAAAATTAAGTACTGAAGGATTGCTTACACAGCTAGGATACAACCCAAACGAGTCGATAGTCTCCAACATCAAACAGATCATCTCAAAAACACCTGGATTTGAAGAGATTCAAAGGCATATCATTGCACTCAATCACAAATTAAAACCTTACGGGGCGTTTATTGCGATATCTAACTCAAAAGATTATCTAAAAATCAAGATAGAAAAGCGTTCAGAGTTTCTAGAAAATGAGATCGAGGCGTGGGCAAGAAAGTATAAAATTGGATTATTAAAAGAGCAAAATCAATACTATATAACTGGAAAAATAGGCTAGTCGTAACAAATATTCATATCCTCTATTATCAAATAAAAGAGGATATGAATGTGTAAAGTCTAAACAAAATTAATTAATTTTGCATAAATTATATGACTGACTACTTGATTTCTTGAATTGCTTTATAAAATAAACTATAATTTACCTTTATTTGCATTTAACGTGTAATAAATTTATTTTTAAGGTATATTAGTGAATAAAATTGTAGCTGTATTAATCATATTTTTCTATTTTACTACAGCACTTTTTGCAGTTCCAAACAATCCATCAGATTTAAACCTCAAAGCTACCGCTACAACTGTACAGATAAAATGGAAAGACAACTCTGACAATGAAACCGGCTTTAAGATATTTAGGGACGATAAACTGATCGATATCGTTCCTCCAAATGTCACATACTATGAAGATACAAATCTGATACCCGCAACAACCTATAAATACACCATAAAAGCGACAGATGACCAAAATATCACTGCCCTTTTCCAAAAGAGATTTGTCTATTTTGATAGGGATCTTTTCAATGATCAAAACTATGAAACTTTAAAAAAAGTGATAAAGAGAGCTAGAGAGTTTGGATTTAACGGTTTAGTACTAGCCCAAGAGTATATATTTAATTATCTATCTCATAAAAATGAGGCGATCAAAAAGATGAGAGAGAGATTTAGTGAGATAGAGAGCATAGTCCACGAAAACGGCATGGAGTTAGTACTCATGCACTTCTCCGCCGAAGTTCCAAATACCATAGTACGAGATGCAGATCCCAATAATCAATTTTATAGAGCGGGTATTGACCTAAGCGAAGCAAATAGTGAGAAGACTCTCTATAAAGTCCAAGGAGATAAAGCTGTAGTAGATACCCAAACCCTCATCACAAAGAGTGAAGTGGAAAAGTACTACTATGAGGTGACTATCAAAGCAAACAGAGAGTATGCGTTAGTACTAAACGCCACTACAGAAAATCACCCCTACCGTGACCAAAAAATAAGCATTTTAGATACCACGAGCAAAGGAAACGGCAAAGTGATCTTTGGTATTCATAAATATTTCCACAATATAGAAAAAGATAAAAAAGATACAAACTACACCATATATTTCAACTCTCTAGATCACTTTGAAGATAGCGGTAAAGTACGCATTTTTATCCCTCACGAAGAGTCTCTGAAGATCAACTACATCACACTCAAAGAGAGCGGTTATCAAGACTTCTTAAATGTGAAACGACCGGAACATGAGGCTATCGTTACAGATATCAACGCATCAACTATTTATGAGGAGGGGACAGATTACGTACTTCATGACGGATATATCACCCTACTCAGCGATGAGATAAAAGAAAACAACAAACTCAAAGTAAAGTGGTACCCGAGAATCAATGTATCAAGACCGGACAATCACCTACCAAAAGCGGATGCATGTGCCCAAAACGGTCTCTTTTTTGAGATCATGAAAGATCAGTACAACCAAGCTAACAGTGCATTTAACAACAAGATAGATAGCGTAGCTCTCTTTATCGACGAGTGGAGAGAAGCCGGATGGAACAAAAAGTGTATAGACTTTTATAAAGATTATAAGCAGGGCTTAACAACTGACTTTACGGGCGGAGAGTATATAGGTATAACGACAGCCAAGATGATAGATGAGATAAGTAGTCAAATGAGCAACAAAGACAAAGCGTTCTATCTTATGAGTGATATGTTTGATCCAAATTTCAACGCGGTAAATCCATATATGGGAGTAAGAGGCGGAGCAGAGGGCGCAACTCAATATCTACCTGCAAATAGAGTTGTGATATTTAACTGGCTACCAAATCCCAAAGAGCCCGGACTCGAGAAAAAAACATTAAGTGATTTTCTCGCTAGCGGTAAATATTTCGCCTCTCACGGTATGAGACAGATCATAGCCGGATATCATGACGATATGAACAATCTTGACGCAAATGTCGCTTTTTACAAAGCAGCGGATGAAGAGACAAAAAAGAGTATCATCGGTTTTATGTTTTTGATATGGCACAGACCGGGTAAAAACGGAACTTATGATGATATGTACGATGTCGTCAAAAGGTTATGCAAAGATCTACCCGGCAAGTGGCCAAAAGGCGTATGTAAAGCGCTAAATTAAAATAGTGATTAAATCCGATATTTATATTTTATTAATTTTATTTATATAAAATACTCCTGTATATCTAAATATCGGGGTTATCGGTGAAACAAAAAATAGTCAATATCTTGCTACTCTTCTCACTCTTTTTCAATGCCGTACATGCGTATGTGATCGCTTTTGAGGAGCATTGTGAACATGATAGCCCCATAGAGTATCTACAAGAGATCTCTCATAGCAATGATTGCGGCAATATCTGTGATATTCATCACCTTTTCCACTGGAGTGCGATTATCGTTTCAGCAAGTTCGTTGATCGAAAGCGGTTTAAGACCTCAACCGCCTATCTCATACAAATATCTCCACTTTACTCACATAGCCCACAAGGATACAAAACCTCCGATAGCTTGATTTTTCTAAGAGCACCCCTAAAACACCCATATTCTCATTTTTCATAATTTTTTAAAAAGGATCAATAGATGAGATATATACTTTTGTCACTACTCTTATGTCGTTTCATATATGCAATCGACTTTGAAACATTTAAAAAAGAGGCACTATCACACTCCAAGATCTTGCAAGCGCAAAAGGTAGAGTCGGATATACAGATGCAGCAAACCCGTATGGAGTTAAGATCTGACAATCCTGAGCTAAATATAGAAGGAGTGAGGTATAACCCAAACGAAGGTAAAGATCGATGGGGCTATGCCTTAGATATCAATCAGCGAATTAGAACAGGAAGCTATTTGAAAGGCATTCGTCAAAAAGCAGAGGCTAACGAACTATTGCAAACCGCATTTTTAACTCAAGGTAAAGCAGCCTTTCTTAAAGAGTTAGAAGCTCTCTATACTCGATATGTTTTTAGTGTAGAGATGGAGCGAGTCTTACAAAAGGAGTATCAACTCTTACAACAGGTAGCACGGATGGTTAAGTCCCGCTATAAAAGCGATTCAGACACCAAGCTATCTTGGCTTCAATCAAAAAGTGAAGCAGATGCTCTCAAAAGCGAAGTGATAGGGGCAAAGATAGAGAGAAAAATGCTCTATCGAGAGATGATGGCGTTTGCCGGAATAAGAGAGGATGTAACGCTAAGGGCTCATTTTCTCTACTCTCCTAAAGAGTATAAAATAGTTGCTAAAAAACCTGCTCCCTCACTCAAAATAGCAAAAGCCAAAGAGAGACTATATGCCGCAAAGCAGACCATCTATAGCGGTAGTTTTCGACACTTGGATATAGTCGGGGGAGTTGAAAAGGAGCCTGATCAGACGATCGGCAGGGTCGGTGTGGCACTACCAATCACTCTTTTTAATAATCAAAAAGAGGAGCGATCGTTAGCAAAGCTAAAGATGAAACAAGCAAAGCTACAAAAAGAGCAGATCATAATCCAAATCGAGCAGAAAAAGCGGATGCTTTCAGAGGCGATCTCTATGCTATGTGGCAAATACCACACTCTACAAAAATTTTATAAAGAGCAAAAAGAGTTAATGCGACTACTCAAAGATGGATATAAGATCGCAAAACGCTCTCTATTTGAACTGTTACGAGCAAAAAGTAGCTTCATAGCAACCCAAAAAAAGCTACTCCAAACCCAAAAAGAGATCAATCTACAAACAATCGAACTCAACTATTTAGAAGGAAAATATAATGAATAGAATCATACTGTTAGTACTAATCTCACTTTATAGCTATGCCGACACTATCAAGATAGAAAAATCGGTACTAAAGCCCATTGGAACTGTTATCAAAACAAATGCGCAGATCATCCAGCTATCCAACCAGAAGCAAAAGATAGTCTCTCGTTTGGACGGACATGTGGAAAACTATTTTGTTAAAAGTGGTGATAGGATTAAAAAGGGTGATAAGGTTGCCCTCATCAAATCCATCACTCTCTCACAAATGACGGCAGATTTTGTAGCACTCACCGCGCAAGAAAAATCTGCAAAAACGCAACTTCACACAACCCAAAAACTATATAAAAAAGGTCTTGCCTCCAAAGATGAGTTAAACCAAAAAGAGATAGAAACTCAAGAGATATTAGCTAAAAAAAAAGCTCTTGCATCACAACTAAGATCCCTCGGCATCGACCCTAGTACGATACAAAAAGCTACCGATAGCTATATACTTAAAGCCCATGCTGATGGAGTTGTTGGAGAGATATATACTCCACTCCATACCGGAGTATCACCTCAAACCCCACTCATCTCCGTCGTGAGTCAAAGCGGTTACTATGTAGTTGCCTATATCGGGGTAGATGATGCTATGAAAATGACTGCAAAAACAAAAGGTTTTATAGAGATTGGGAAAAGAAGTTATCCCGCTACATTTATGCACCTGATGCCGGTAATCGATAAAGAGACCCAAAGAGCCAAAGTTCTTTTTTCACTTAAGCAGACGCCAAAATATCTGCCGATAGGCATGTTAACCCCGATGCAGATAGAGATACCGCCGTATCAAAAAGTCGTTACGGTTAAAAAATCTGCTTTAACGCTCTATATGGGTGAGTGGGTTGTGTTTGTACCCAAGAAGGAGCATGAATACAAAGAGAGTGAACATAAGATGCACGATGAAAAAGATAAAGAGAAAGAGCATGAACACGAATATCATGAAGATCACGAAGAGGTACCTTATGCTCCAAAAGTGGTAGAGATTATCTCTGATTTTGGAGATGAGGTTGCGATCAAGGGATTGGATGAGGGAGAGTCTTATATAGCAGAGGGTAGCTACTTTATAAAGTCTATGCTACTCAAATCGGCTCTTGGTGAGCATGGTCATTAGGAGCGAGTGATGAAGCGGTTTTTCAGACTCTTGATAGAGTATAAATTTTTAGTACTAGCCCTATTTATCACTATTGCCGGATTTGGGTATAAAGCCTATAAAGAGATACCGGTAGATGCCTTTCCGGATATCACGCCCAAACAGGTAGTGATATATACTGAAAGTCCCGGAAACTCAGCTAAAGATATTGAAAAGCTCATAACTTACCCTATCGAATCGGCAATGGCAGGACTTCCCGGAGTCAAGATGATCCTCTCCAACTCTATCTTTGGACTCTCTTATGTCTCCATCTTTTTTGAGGATGAGTATGATACCTATCTCTTAAGACAGCTTGTCAGTGAACGGCTAAGTGGTGTAGATATACCTGAGGGTTGGGGTAAACCGGTCATGGGACCAAATACAACGGGACTTGGACAAGTACTATGGTACGCCCTCAAAGATGAAACAGGAAGATATAGTTTAAGCGATCTACGCCAGATGCAAGAGTACCGTGTAGCCCCGCTACTAAAATCTGTAGATGGTGTAGAAGAGGTGATCTCATGGGGCGGTTTTGAGAAGCAGTATGAGGTGGTGATAGATCCCAAGCGGCTTCAAAGCGTCGGTGTTACTTATGGCGAAATCGTTCAAGCACTTCAAAAGAGTAACCTCTCCGCCGGAGGGCAGTATCTGGAGTTTAATCGTGAGCAATATTTGATCCGAGGAGCCGGACTCTACAAAACTGTAGACGATATCCGAAACAGTGTCATAAGAAGTAAAGATGCGAAAGCGGTAACTATCGGTGATATAGCGACAGTTAGAGAGGGGAAGGCACCAAGATTTGGAGCGGTAAGCATAGACGGCAAAGAGAGAGTTTTTGGGATGGTACTACAGAGATCGGGCACCAATGCGGCTAAAGTTGTAAAAGCACTTAAAGAGAAAATGTCGTTAGTAGATGCCACTCTGCCAAAAGGTGTAACACTACAGATCATCTATGACCGTACAGAGATCACCCATAAAGCGGTATCAACGATGACTTCTGCTCTGCTTAGCGGCTCCATACTTGTTGCTATCATACTTTTTCTCTTTCTCTTTGAGTTGCGTTCCGCATTTATCGTAATCCTCTCTCTGCCGTTATCACTGCTTATCGCATTTTTGCTGATGACGCACTATGGTATCTCGGCAAATCTCATGAGTTTAAGCGGACTGGCTATCGCTATCGGCATGATAGTGGATGGAACGATCGTTGTAGTAGAAAATAGTTTTAGACTCCTTCATGAAAACCCTAAACGAAGTCGAGAGGAAGTGATATCTGAGGCGACTGCAGAGGTGGCAAAACCGGTACTTTTTGCTCTGCTGATAATCGCAGTTGTTTTTATTCCCTTACTAAGTCTAAGTGGACTAGCAGGGAAGCTCTATACTCCGATGGCGATAGATATCGTCTTTGTGATGCTAGGCTCCTTGGCTGTAGCACTGTTGCTTGTACCTGTACTGTCAACCCTTCTTCTTCAAGAGGTAAAGAGTGCTAGCAGTCCGTTAATGAACGCTATCAAGAGGCTATATACTCCGTTACTTGACTTTGCTCTAAAAAATGCAAAGATAATTACAACAGTTACTTTTGTGATATTTCTAGTGCTGGCATTTTTACTATCAAAGCAGGGGCGGGAGTTTATGCCCAAGCTAAATGAGGAGTCGATCATGTATAGAGTGATCGCCATACCTGGTACCGCACTGACGCAAAGTGTAGAAAATGCAAAAAAGATAGAGGAATTTATCTTACAAAATTATCCCAATCAGGTGGATTCGGTACTAAGTATGATAGGACGGAGCGAAAAGGGTGAAACAGCACAAGCGAACTATATGGAGGTACTGCTGAGACTAAAACCCGATCTCAAAGATATCTCTAGGCTTGATAGAGAATTAACCGTTAAACTCAAAAAAGAGTTTAACTATCTGCAGTTTATCTCTACTCAACCCATCGCTATGCGTATAGAGGAGCTATTAGAGGGGGTGAGTGCAGAACTTGCCATCAAAATCTATGGTGAAGATCAAAAAGTGATGAGTCGTATCGCAAGTCAAATCTCTTCAGTATTACGCTCGATTGAGGGTCTTGAACATGCTGAAGTGGAGACCCAGTTGGGACAAGCCCAAATCGATATCAAACCCGACTATCTCGCACTCTCTCGTTTTGGACTTAGTGTTGAGGATGTGATGGAGGTGATACGATACGGCATCGGTGAAGAGCCGATCACTCAAAAGATAGAGGGGGTAAAGCGATTTGGTATCGTTGCAAAATTGGCTCATGAAAAAGAGGATATTAACTCTCTTAAGCAGTTGCTGATTCGTTCAAAAAGCGGCAAAGTCGTTACACTTGATGAGGTGTGTGATATATCGGTTTTGCAGGGTGCAGCATTTATCAAACGGGAGGACTTGAGCAGATATATGGTGCTCTCGCTAGAAGTTGAGGGGAGAGATATTGCATCATTTGTAAAGGAGGCGGATGAGAAGATAAGCAAAAAGATCGATATCCCGGATGGATACTATCTCAAATGGGCGGGAGATTTTAAAAATATGCAAGAAGCTACCGCGAAATTGGTTCTTATCATTCCTATCACACTGTTACTTATACTCCTGCTACTCTATACGGCATTTCATTCGTTGAAAAAGGCGATTTTGATACTGCTTGGTGTTCCACTTGGACTTATAGGCGGAATTGCGGGTCTGCTTATCAGTGGGGAGTATTTGAGTGTATCGGCGATAGTCGGATTTATCGCAATATTTGCCATCGCTATCCTAAACGGTATCGTACTGGTGAGTTTCATAGATGAATTAAGGAAAAAATTTCCACATGTCAAAACAAAAGAGCTTGTAAAAGATGCTACGCTTTTGCGTTTACGACCGGTACTAATGACTGCTTTTACCACGCTTTTTGGTATCCTGCCGCTTCTCTTTGCTACCGGAGTCGGTTCACAGATCCAATACCCGCTTTCAGTCGTTGTAACAGGCGGGATACTCTCTTCTACACTTCTTACGCTTTTGGTACTACCGGGATTATATGTGATATTTTATCAAAAGAGGCAGAGGAGGAGTATATGGGCATAAGCCTACGTACTTTTATCTTTAACCCAAAATTTGCACTAGCCGATAGATCATCTGTATTGATCATCGGCGGCATTGGTGATCGAATTAAAGCCTCTTAGGCATATGCTATGCAAATATACATAAAGCATTGCCGTGTGAAGCTAAAAAAGCAAATCAGTTTGCTTTTTCTTTATGCTTCTGCCTTCCAGGTGTGCCTGCGTTTTCCTTCAACACCCTTGCATTCAGAGCATTAACGCCTCTGATGTACCTTTTGATGCAAAATTTGGCTTAAACAGGCAAACCTCTAAGTTGTTAGTACTAAATCAAATATATTGTATCATTAGCTTAAACTCAAAGATTGAGTGAAAGGAGGCTAGCATGAGAATCGTTTGGATATTTCTGGTTTGGTTGATGATCGGCTGTTCGATGAAAAATATGACTCCGGTTGATGTGACGGATTCATTTTGGGAGGCACAAAGCTCTCACAATATCAAAAACGCTCAAAAATTTGTTACAAAAGAGCAGAGGCAAAATGTAGCGCTTGACAAAAGGATCAAGATCGTCAGCTACCGTGTAGATGAGTCGGATATAAGTGCAAACTGTGCCGTAGTACCCACCGTACTAAGAGTAGAAAATCCGGTTAAACTTAGTACTAAAGAGTGGATAGATATCCCCTTTCAAACCTATCTTATCAAAACCAATGAAGGCTGGAAAGTAGAGTGGGAGAAAACCAAAAGAAGCCTTTATATGCAAAGCGCAAAACTTTACTCCAAAGAGATAGGAAATGATATATTTGAGAAGTTCAATGACTTTAAAGAGATCTTTAAAGATCTAGTAAACTCATTACAAAAATCTATCAAAAAATAGCTTCCTACTCCACAAAGGAGTAGAGAAGCGCTATCTCTTCAGCCCATATCGACTCATCTATCGTCTCTAGTACTAAAGGGATGTCGTCCATGTGGCTATCGTTCATGATAAATCTAAAAGCATCCAAGCCTATCTCCCCTTTGCCTAAAGAGTGGTGTCTATCTACCCTTGATCCAAGCGGGGGCTTGGAGTCGTTGATATGCATACCAAGGAGATACTTATAGCCGATGATCTCATCGAACTCTTTCCATGTCTTATCGTATGCCTCTCTTGTTCGTATATCATATCCCGCCGTAAACATATGGCAAGTATCGATACAGACTCCTACCCTCTCTTTGTCTTCACATTTGTCGATGAGGTAGGCTAGGTGTTCAAATTTATAGCCTAAGTTACTTCCTTGTCCTGCCGTATTTTCGATAACAAGCTTAACCCCTTGGGTAACTTTTAGTGTTTGATTCATAGCGTCAGCTATCCTATCCAAGCACTCCTCTTCACTGATCTTTTTGAGGTGACTACCCGGGTGAAAATTTAACCTATCAAGTCCCAGTTGCTCACACCTTTGTACTTCGTCTATAAAGGCATCTAAACTCTTTTGTCGCGCTTCATCATCCGGATGACCCAAATTAATCAGGTAACTATCATGCGGTAAAACATGCATTGGCTCTATGCCTACCTCTTCTAAATTTTTCTTAAAGAGGTCGATCGTCTTTTGATCATACGGCTTTGCTTTCCACTGCCTTTGATTTTTGGTAAATAGCGCAAAGGCTTTCGCTCCTATCTTTTGTGCATTTAAAGGGGCGTTAAAGACTCCCCCGCTTGCGCTGACATGTGCTCCTACATATTTCATTATTGACTCAACTTTCTTAATTTGATAACGATGTTGTTTTTCACATCTTTGAAGTAGATGTTTCTGTTATAGGTTTTGTATTTGATATAAAAGTCCGGTGACTCGATCTTCTGCATAAAACCGTTTGTCGTTCTTTTGAGATTTTGCCCTTCAAATATCGGCTCCCCTCTCAAAACATGGTCGATAAGGTTTGGCGGATAGTTATGGTTGAGATACTCATCATTAAACTCCATCTTTGTAATGCAGTTGTGATCTACACAGACATCCTCAGCTATTTTAAGATGCAAAAGAGGCTTTCCGGCTGTTAAGATCTGAAGTTCTAAAACCCCGCCTTCATCTCTGATAAATGCCGCATCGGAATATGCAAACTTTTTCGTTTTGAAAGTAGCGACATAACTATCTGAAGTCGAAGCATCCAGTATCTCCTCGTTTGTAGTGACTACCTCGCCCAACTCCTCCTTTTGGTTGATATCACCGACAGGCGTTCCAAGCGCTGTTGCGTTGCTCTCGATCACGACTTTTTCACCTATCGTTGTCGGGTTAAGTGTCGGCGGATACTTATTGTCGATAACCTCTTTTTGAACCGTTTGGGAAGGCGGATAGTTTTGAATGACCGGCTTTTGTTTCGCTCTTACGACTATGGGCTTTTCTCCACAGCCTGCAAAGAGAAAGCTTAGTACTACAATAGAGGCAGATATTATCGTGCTATATACTCTCATAGACTGCTCCTCCTATTATTTATTAACATAGTAACATATAGTTAGTTATATAAAAGCAAAAATAGGGTATATTCACGCAAATTTAACCCAAATTTTGCATTAGAAAGTGTTCAGATGTATCGGTGCTTGGTAGTAGGGACATTGGAGGAAAATGCAGGCGCTCCCGGAGGGTGCGTCGAGGCTTTACTTCAATGTCCATGCTGCCAATGACCGATGCAGATGATATGCAGGCTAATGCAAAATTTGGGTTTAATAAAGCGTGATAAGGATAAACATGGATATAAAAGCAAAGAAAATAGACAGTGCCAATGCAAAAGTTGAGGCTAAAATCACAAAGGATATTTTAGAAGATAAAATCAACAAGATGGCAAAAGATGCCGCTAAAGATATGAAGATAGACGGCTTTAGAAAAGGGAAAGTTCCTCCGCATGTTATCAAAGCCAGATATGGGGATAAACTCAAAGAGGATGCTAAGAGTGAAGCGATCAGAGAGGTGTATGAACAAGGACTCAAAGAGCTCGGCATCGATGCAAATACCATCATAGGTGAACCGCAAGTAAGCAAGTTTGAAGAGAAAGATGGAGAGATCGAGGTTGAGATCACAATCGCAACTAGACCGGAGATAAAGATAGAGGGGTATAAGGAGTTGATTCCTGAGATCAAAGCTCCTAAAGTGACAAAAAAAGAGGAGGAGGAGCGATATAAAGAGGTCCTAGAGTCTGCCGCAAAACTAGAGCCCATCAAAAAATCTAGAGCGCTGAAAAAGGGTGATTTTGCTCTGATAGATTTTGAGGGATTTAAAGATGGCAAACCTTTTGAGGGTGGAAAGGCAGAAGGTTATACGCTAGAGATAGGAAGTGGCACATTTATACCGGGATTTGAGGAGCAGCTTGAGGGTATGAAACCGGGTGAGACGAAAGAGATAGAGGTGACTTTCCCTGAGGATTACCAATCCAAAGATTTAGCCGGTGCCAAGGTGACATTTAAAGTAACGCTCAACGAGATTCAAGAAAAAGTTGTTCCTGCCGATTTAGATGAGGAAACATTGAAGCAGATTCTTCCAAACGAAGAGAAACCGACTGTTGAGGTTTTAAAAGAGCGAATCAAAGAGCAACTCGAGAGAGAGAAGCTCTCTAAGCTCTATCAAGATGAGATAAAGCCGAAATATGTCGAAGCTTTGGTGAAAAAGTATAAGATCGACCTTCCTGAAGGGATTGTCAATCAAGAGATCGATATCTCTCTAAATAGAGAGTTAAGCAATATGAAGGAAGAGGATGCGAAAAAGATCGTCTCTGATGAAAAAGCGCTCGAGAAAAAGAGAGAAGAGCTTAGAGGCGAAGCGGAAGATAGCGTGAAGCTGACTTTCATCGTAGATGAGTTGGCAAAAATTGAGGGTGTTACGGTGGATGACCAAGAGGTGATGCAAACGATCTATTACGAAGCACTACAAAGTGGTCAAAACCCGCAAGAGACACTTAAATATTATGAACAACAAGGGCTTTTGCCTGCTGTAAAGATGGCTATGATAGAGGATAGACTCTTTACAAAACTATTTGACGAAAAAAAGGAAAACAGTAAAAAATGAGTGAAGAGATCATGAGTTATGTTCCGATAGTTGTAGAGAAAACCGGTAGAGGCGAGAGAAGTTACGATATCTACTCAAGACTTCTCAAAGATAGGATCATCATGTTAAGCGGTGAGATCAACGATGCCGTTGCATCAAGTGTAGTAGCGCAGTTACTCTTTTTAGAAGCGGAAGATCCCGATAAAGATATCTATCTCTACATCAACTCTCCGGGCGGTGTGATAACAAGCGGTATGAGTATGTATGATACGATGAACTATATCAAGCCCGATGTGAGTACGATCTGCATAGGTCAAGCCGCTTCTATGGGTGCATTTTTGCTTGCGGCGGGTACAAAAGGTAAGAGATTTGCGTTGCCAAACGCAAGGATAATGATACACCAACCTCTCGGCGGGGCACAAGGGCAAGCGACCGATATCCAGATCCAAGCGAGAGAGATCTTGAGGCTTAAAGACTCTCTCAACACTATCCTTGCTAAAAATACCGGTCAGCCGATCGATAAAATAGAAGCAGATACCGAGAGAGACAATTTTATGTCAGCGGCTGAAGCGGCTGAGTATGGATTGATAGATAAAGTTTTGGAAAAACATTAAAAAGGGATTTGACTATGAGTGCTGTTTTGGATAATAAACATAGATTGGTTGGGAAAACAAAAAGTCTTAATGAACAAGAGAAAGAGAAGATCAACAAAACCCTAACACAAATCTCAAAACAGACACTCAATAAGTTAAATAAGCATAATGTACCTGTCACGCCTGAAAACTTTAAAATATATTTCGATACACAACTAGAAAATCTTCCTGCTGAGAGTCGAAAAGCGATAGAAGAGCTTTTGGCTTTAGAAGCTAAGTCAAACAACAACCATACAGCGTCGTTAGAAAAAGATATCCACAACGCTTTTATCTTTATAAAGAGTATGACCGAGAGTGTAGCTCACTCATATAAAGTGTTAAATCAGATACTTAAAATAACCAAACAGAAAAGAGATGAGCTTAAACAGTCACAAAACGGTATATCTACCATCGCCTATGAAGAGACTCTAGAAGGTGCCATAGCCTCCCTTCAAAAAGATATCAAAAGCATCAAAGATAAGTATAATTCAACGGCACAGCTCATTAAAGACTTTAACCAAAAGACGATTTTTGATAAAAAATATGGAATCTATAATAAAAAGTATCTACTCAAGTCACTAGACTCTATACTAGAGAGCATAAAGGCTTATGAGCACAACAACACATTGCTTGCCATCAGAGTTAAACCCGCTTTACTCAAAGATATCTCAACTCAAGCCGAAAAAAATATCATCTTAGGCACTCTTGCTAAGCTCTTATATAGAAGATCTCGAAGAAGTGACATTGTTTCTCATTATGAAAATGGGATTTTTATGATAATATTGAAGCATACAACCATGGAAGAGGCGCAAATTGCTATAGAGAGAATAGCTCAGATGGTTGAGAGTAGCAACTTTATCATAGAGGGGCGCGATATAAACCTAAAGTTGGATTTTGGCTTAGCAAGTATAGATAACAATAAAACAAAAGAGGAAATTATCATAGAAGCAGTTGATAATTTATAAAAAATGGTAAGAGAGATTATCACCTATCCTAATAAGTTACTAAAACAAAAGTCACAAGATGTAACGGAGTTTAACGAAGCGTTACACACTCTGCTAGACGATATGTATGAAACGATGATGGCAAAAAACGGCATAGGTTTGGCCGCGATCCAAGTTGCCATCCCTCAAAATGTGCTTATCATCAATCTACCTGACAAAGATGATCTGCAGAAAAAAGAGAATCTCATAGAAGTGATCAACCCCAAAATCATAGAGAAGCAAGGAAGTATGATATATACCGAAGGGTGTCTCTCGGTACCGGAATATTATGAAGATGTCGAGAGAGCGAAGTGGATAAAAGTTTCGTACTATGATAGAGAGGGCAATGAGATCATACGGGAGTGCGAAGATCTGTTGGCTGTGGCTTTTCAACATGAGATGGATCATCTAAACGGCGAACTGTTTATCGAAAAACTCTCATTTCTCAAGAGAAAAAAGTTTGAAAAAGAGTGGAAAAAGAGACTCAAGGCTAAATAGTTGAAGAGTATCAAGTGCGCCACCGTCGATGGCTTTGATGCTAAAGTTGTGGATGTTGAAGTTGATTTTATAAGAGCACTTCCCAGCTTCTCTATAGTCGGTCTTGCCAATACTTCTATCCAAGAGTCGAAAGAGAGAGTAAAAGCGGCACTCAGTTCCATTAAGTTTAAATTTCCACCCCAGAAGGTTACGGTAAATCTCTCTCCAAGCGACCTCAAAAAAGAGGGAAGCCACTTTGACCTACCTATCGCCTTGCTCATAGCACTCAATAAAAGTGAAGCCGATTTTAGTGAATTTATGGCCTTTGGAGAGCTTGGGCTTGACGGAGCTATCAAAGATACAAGTTCACTTTTTGCACTCATACTCTCACTTAAAAAGATGGGTATCCAAAAAAAGTTTATCATCCCGAAAGAGTCTCTTAGCAAGCTCTCTAAGATCCCGGAACTTGAGTTAGTACCGGTAAACCACCTGCGAGAGGCTATCGATATATTTAAGGCTGAAAATGAGAGTGAAGTTCAGCGAAGCGATGCGAAGATAGAGGCAACCCAGTTTGAGGGATGCTACTATCAAGAGCAGTATGATGAGGATTTTTTAGATATCAAAGGTCAAGAGAGGGCAAAGAGAGCCTCTCTCATAGCGGCGGCAGGGATGCACAATATCCTCTTTGAAGGAAGTCCCGGATGCGGTAAAAGTATGTGTGCCAAGCGGCTTAGATATATCATGCCGCCGATGAGTCTGGATGAGATACTCTATAAGGCAAAACTTGAGGCTTTGAGTTTGAAAGAGCCCGATTTTACGCCTTTAAGAGCCTTTCGCTCACCTCACCATACGGCTACAAAAGCCAGTATATTCGGCGGAGGTAGCAAGCAGGCAAAGATAGGAGAGATCGCATTGGCGCATAACGGTGTACTCTTTTTTGATGAGATCACCCACTTTCCAAAGAGTATTTTAGAGGCCTTAAGAGAGCCGCTTGAAGATCAAAAGATACTTATCTCAAGAGTAGGAAATAAGATAGAGTATCCGACCAAGTTTCTCTTTGTAGCGGCGATGAACCCCTGCCCATGCGGCAACCTCCTAAGCCAAACTAAAGAGTGCAGATGCTCTGAACTTGAGATAAAGAGGTACAAAAATCGCCTCTCTTCCCCTCTTTTAGATAGAATAGAACTCTATGTGCAGATGCAAGAGGTATCCCCCGAGGATAAACCTAGCGTCTCTTCGAAAGAGATGCATGCGTTAGTACTAAAAGCTTACAAGATGCAAAAAGCAAGAGCACAAAGCGACTTTAACGGAAAGCTTAATGATCGAGAACTAGAGAGAGTTTGCGAAATGGAGCTTGATGCAAAAGAGGTGCTTGATAGTGCGGTGATGAGATTTTCCCTCTCTCAAAGAGCGATAAACAATACCAAAAAAGTGGCAAGAACCATCGCAGACCTGCAAGAGAGTAGCAAGATAGAAAAAGCCCATATACTTGAAGCGCTTAGTTATAGGGTTCAGTACTAAAGTGCTCCAATAGAATCCAATAGAATATTTTGAATGTTTTTATATTATTTGATATAATTATAATTATGGAACGCTTGAAGCTGATAAAACTTGTTTTAATTTTATCAATCTTTAGTGTAACAAAGTTTGTCGGAGTAGCAACTGTCATAGCTGTTCATATTGCCGAACCAGATAGCGACAATAGCATGAAGGAGTACAACAAAGCTTTAGATAAAGCAAATGAACTTGGCATAAAAATTATAAGAATACCGACAGACTGGAATGCCCTTGAAGAGATAAAGGGTGAATATAATCCTAAATATATAAAAAAGATAAAAGAGCGGGTAGCTCATGCTCAAAAGCTTGGACAAAAAGTGATAATGATGCTTTCACAATCTCCAATATGGGCAAACGGTAAAAAAAGTGATAAAGCTCCCAAATATCCTCCAAAAAGAGTATATTATGATGATTTTGCAAATGCAATGATCTATATCCAAAAAGAGCTCATAAATCCTTTCGACAAATATGATATAGATATAAATACGATCATCGCATGGGAAGTTTGGAATGAGCCAAATGCTCTTGAATTTTGGAGACCGGATGATACAGAGGGGATCGACTCAAGAAAAGGTACAGAAGTTTTAGTGCCACTTGATGCCGCAAAAGAGTATGCCGAACTTTTAAAAGTTACCTATAATAAGATGAAAAAAGCCTTTCCATATTTGACAATTCTTGGGGGTTCACTCGCTTCAGGCGATGCAGACTACCTAAAAGAGCTTTACAAGGATTGGGGAGGAAAAGCATACTTTGACCATCTCGCCCTACATCCATACAGCGGTCCGGATACAAGAGGAGATAAACAAACCAATCCACATTACTCTAAAGCACAATATCCCAATGAGTGTTTCACAAACGATAGTTGGTGTTTCAAAAGAGGTATAGAAAATATCCGCAAAACACTTGATAGCTATGGAGACAATGATAAAGAGATTTGGATTACAGAGTATGGAGCATCAAGTGATGATAGACCTGATGCATGGGTGAGTGCAGGGAGTAAAGCGGAGCAGAAAAAACATCTCCAGATAGCTTTAGATATACTACTTGATTGGGCAAACGACAACGACAAGATGAAAATACCGGTAGCAACTATCTATAAACTTAAAGATGAAGGTGATGACTATTTCGGTATATTAAATGAAGACTATACACAAAAACCAGCGGCAAACTATCTAAAATCAGTCATCAACAATTTTTCAAATGCAGATCAAATAGAAATAGAAGAGCCGGAAATTGTACTATGGCCGCCAAAAGATTTTAAAGATGCTCAACCGACATATTTTAACAACGACTCTCCATCTCCTCTAGCCAAGGAGTGCACCCCTTTTGGAAGTTCCGGAACTCCTATAAATATCCAATTTTACACACCAAAGAGTACCGATATAGAATATGACTTATTTGAACTAAGAGATAGTAACGGAAAGCTATTAACAGTTAAAAAAGTTAATACAGATCTCAATATCCGAAAATTTGCTTTCTTCCCGCTACAAAGACTTCATTGGGATACAACATATAAGGCTCTCTTTAGATATAGAGAGGATGATGATCCAAAAGGGATAAGTTGGCACTTTAAAACGAAAAAAGCGCCTTATGCACTTTTAGTACTAAACTCTACCGATAAAGTCTATAAAGTAGCTAAAGGCGCTATATATACCCAGTATTTACCTCCAAAAAGTTGCAATGATGTGAGTGAAGGAGTTGTATCGTTTGATGAGAAAAAAATAGCAATCATTGATGAACCGATACTAGATAGAGATATCCAAAATATAAAAATAGTAGGCAGGGTCGGCGATATTTTTAGTACCGATATAGACAATAAAACATTTACATTTAAGATCTTCACAAATGAGGTTGAATCACTTACATTTAGTGACATTACGACAACTTCAGTTACACTTCATTGGAAGCATGAAAATGGACCAAATGACACAGGTTATAAAATATATAGAAATAACACATTAGTATATACTGCTTCTAAAAATGAAAGAACTTATACAGATACCGGTTTAGCCCCAAATACCACATACAAATACACTATAAAAGTTACAGACGATTAATAACACCGACTTATAAAATCTTTCCAAGTTTGTGTAATCTACACTTCCCTTCGACCATGAATCTTTTTGGAGTTATGCTAAGATTAGATTGGTAAAATTTAGAGAAATTGAGAAAAAGACCTTTAATTTACATCTCAAAGATGTGAGTTTAGGGTTCAATCATAAAAGTGAAGATTTATACAAATTGTTGTTAAAAATCTTCAGAAATGATTCGCCAAAGTTATCTTGAACCAAAATTTAAAAAAAAGGAAAATGAAAATAATGAAAAAGATTTTAACGATACTTTCACTATCAACTGCACTATTTGCAGGAGGCATCTTTTCAGTAGGTCAGAAAAATTTTGGACTGAGTGTCGGTTCAAGCAACGGCTACGGAAACGACTATGTAGTCGTAGGCGTCAACGCAAACTATTTTGTCACTGACAATCTCTCTATCGGTACCGGATACGCGGGGTGGTTTGGAGATAAACCTCGTATCAATGAGGTCAGCATCCCGCTAACTTACTATATGCAGACCCAAAGCTCGTACAAACCCTATGCGGGCTTGATATATCGTCATACCTTCATCGATAAGCCTTATGATGACTATGATGTTTACGGCGGACGAATCGGTGTGGCTGTCATAACTGGTACTAACTCATTTATAACGATTGGATGGGTTCAGGAGCATTATGATGCCGGTGATGATAGTGATACAAGGGGTTATCCTGAGATTAATGCGGGATTTTTATTTTAGCAGTAAAAGTGGTGCGGATGGAGGGACTTGAACCCCCACGCCTTGCGGCACTAGATCCTAAGTCTAGCGTGTCTGCCAATTCCACCACATCCGCATACCTTAATAAAGGGTGGTACGCCCGTCAGGATTCGAACCTGAGACCTACGGCTTAGAAGGCCGTTGCTCTATCCAGCTGAGCTACGAGCGCGTAGTCTATCATATTTTTGTTTATATATCTATATATGTATGGCACGCTCGATAGGAGTCGAACCTATAACCTACAGAGCCGAAATCTGTTGCTCTATCCAGTTGAGCCACGAGCGCACAAAACTCCAGCTATGGGGTGAGTGATGGGACTCGAACCCACGACCCTCAGAGCCACAACCTGATGCTCTAACCAACTGAGCTACACCCACCAGCAATATAAACAATCCATACATCTATGAACAAATGGTCGGAGTGAAAGGATTCGAACCTTCGACCCCCTGGTCCCAAACCAGGTGCGCTAACCAGGCTGCGCTACACTCCGGATTCATCTATATTAAAGAGATGAGATTTTACCCTATTTTCCTTAATATGTCAATAGTAAATCACCCAATTTACCAAAATTTGTTATCATAGTACTAAACCCAAAATTTACCTTTGAGGCGCTGTTGTGCCGGTTGATGCAAAATTTGGGTGAAAACTATATCAACGGGAGGGAAAAGAGATGGAAATAGAGACAAATCCTTGGGAGTTCATCGACTCACTCGCCTCATTGCAGTTAGCAACAGTCAATCCAAACGGTACCCCGCATATATCCTATGCACCTTTTGTAAGGGAAGATGATGTGTTTTATATCTTTGCTTCTCAAATGGCAGCGCATAACCAAAACCTCAAAGCTTTCGATAAAGCTTCCATTATGTTTATCGAGGATGAGTCCAAAAGTGCCAATATTTTTGCCAGAAGAAGGGTAACTTTTGAGCTAGAGGTTCAATCTCAATCAAGAGGGACAACACGCTTTGAAGAGGTTTTAACCAAATTTGAGAAACGATTTGGAGATTATGCACAGATCTATCGCAATTTGGGTGATTTTGAGCTCTTTCGTCTCAAAGCCCTTAGCGGAAGGGCGGTATTTGGCTTTGGTAAAACTTTAAGATACAAAGGTGAAGGCTTATTTGTATAACCCAAATTTTAGGTATAAGCCTTCTATTTTCCAAACTCTACAAGTCCCTCACTCGGACTGCTTGCAGTAGCAAACGGTTTTTTCGGGATCCTTCCGGCAAGATAGCTTGCACGACCGGCCTCAACCGCCAGTTTCATCGCTTTTGCCATGAGTATTGGATCTTTTGCACCCGCTATGGCGCTATTTGTAAGAACACCGTCAGCACCGATCTCCATCGCGATGCTGGCATCGCTGGCGCACCCGATGCCAGCATCGACGATCACCGGTACTTTTATCGCCTCTTTGATAAAGAGGATGTTGTATCTGTTTTGGATACCAAGCCCGCTGCCTATCGGTGCGGCGAGAGGCATAACGGCATCTGCTCCCGCATCCTCAAGTCTCTTTGCCATGATAGGGTCATCATTGGTATAAGCCATGATGGTAAATCCCTCTTTTGCCAAAGTTTCAGTCGCTTTTAGTGTCTCTATCACATCGGGATAGAGTGTCTTTGCCGTATCGCCTATCACCTCCATCTTGATGATGTCGATCCCTGTCGCCTCTCTTACCATCCTAAAGAGTGTGATAGCCTCCTCCGCGGTCGTACAGCCGGCGGAGTTTGGAAGGATTTGGATATTGGTTCCTTTGAAGTAGTCCATAAGATTTTCTTCATCAGGGTTGGTGATATTGACCCTTCTCACCGCAACGGTGATCATCTCCGCCCCGCTCGCTATCGTGGCATCTTTGGTCGTTTGAAAGTCGGGATATTTCCCACTACCGACGATCAATCTGCTTTGAAATTCATACTTTCCTATTTTTAGTGTGTCGCTCATCTATCTCCCCATTTAGATTTTGTCAAATTATATCAAATTTTTTGCAAATATGTCGATATTGCAAAAAGCACTGCTATTTATAAGGATACGATGATGTTTGCAAAGATAATGTTTAAACTGAGAAAATATCGACTAGGTATTATGTTCGGTGCGATAGTACTAGCCACTATGACTACGATAACTACGCTCTCCTATCTAAATCAATATATACGAAACAAAAGTGCTTTAGAACAGAAACTATACAACCAAGCATCATCTATATTAGACTTTGCGGATATCCTTTTAGAAAGTAGAAATGAGAAGTTTTTTAGCGGAAAAAGTAGTGAGATCCCTCAGCAAATACAAAATGAGATCTTTGAAAAATTTAGTCACAAATCTGATGGGAAAATACTATTTAAAGAGGCTTCAAACAACCCTATGAACCTTAACAACAAAGCGCTTCCGTTTGAGAGCGCCGAAATAGAATATTTTAAAAAACATAAAGATCAAAAGGAGCATGCAAAAAAGATAAATCTTGAAGATAAAGAGTACTATATGCTCTCCCGTCCTATTGTTGCGAAACAAAAATGTAAATCGTGTCACCCTGCTTGGAAAGAGGAAGAGGTGATAGCGGTAGAAAATGTAAAAATCGACTTAAGTGACTACAAAAATAATCTCTCTACCATGCTTTGGGGAATGTTGATAGGCGCTCTCATCAATATCCTATTAGTTCAACTTGCTATACATCTGCTCTTTAAAAGAGAGGTAACCAATAGAATTAAAAATCTACTTGAAGCGATGAGAAGACTTCAAAAAGGTAACTTCAACTTAGACGATATATATGAAAAAGAGCACTTCAATAAAGAAAATAAAAATGAGATCGGAAAAACATTTTTGGCTCTCAAAGATATGGCTGATAGCATCAAGCCTGTCATCGATAAAGTCGTAAACGGGTCTTCAAAAGTAGTCCATAAAGCCACTATCGCTTCAAACCAGGTAAAAGATAATGAAAAACTGACCAAACATCAATATCAAAACCTAAAAAGTGTCAATGATACAACCGTCCAAATATATGAGCAAAATAGAGAGCTTAGCAGTAACCTTGACTCCCTTATAGAACAGTCAAAAAGTTTGATAGATGACATCAACCACACAAAACAGGTCATAGAAAAAAATATCAAAGAAGCAGATGAGACAACTCAAGCTGTTACGAGTACGATAGAGGCGATAGAGGGATTATCATCTCACTCACAAAATATCAATAAAACAATAGAGGTTATCTCAGATATAGCCAACGAAACCAACCTGATTGCTCTAAATGCCGCCATAGAAGCCGCAAGAGCCGGTGAGCACGGTAGGGGATTTGCAGTAGTTGCGGAGAAAGTAAGAGATTTGGCGGAAGTCTCTCTCCAAAATGCACAAAATATCTCAAATATCGTCAAAACGATGCAAGAAAGTATCAACCTTGTAGCACAAAATGCGAACAATACACAAGAGGCATTTGCGTCACTGGTCGAGGGAAGTCAAAGTGTCCACCAAAACTTCACCCAAGCCCAATCGCTACTTGAAAGTACCGTAACCACACTCGATAAGTTTGGAAAAGATTTCCATCACCAGTCTAAACATCTTGAAAATATCAGCAAAAAGATACAAGAGGTATCTACTGAGTCGCAAGTGATAGATGAAAACTCTAAAAAGATCGGTGTGGCGATAGAAGAGATAGCACAAGAGAGTAGCAAACTTGAGAAACTTAGTGAAGGATTTTAGCGTAACTACTCAAAACCTCTTATAGAGTAGTTTACCACCTATATAACGAATAGCACCGTTTTGATCCACATCAAGCTGATAGATCATAAGCTTCAGAGATATTTTTTCGTCACTGTAACTATAATCGAGCTTTTGACGGATTTTCTGAGAAAGCTTCGACATATCTAGGGTTCTTCTTAACTTCTCATCCGTTAAGATAGATGAAAAAAACGCTTTAAGTGAAATTTTTGCTAAAGTACTATTTCTCTCTTTTACTATCAGATATTTAGGTGTAATCTCAAATGTTGTATGGATCTTAAAGATACTATTTGCAAAGTGTTTAGGTTGTAATGGCTCTTGTATTTCTCTATCATAAAATAGCTCTACCAACCAATCAAAACCCTCTATATTAAGCTGTTTAGAAAGCGGATAATAGATATAATACGGTCTCTTTTTGTCATGATTTTGAAACTCATAGCGATTAACAAAATCAAACCCAAGCTCTCTTGTCGCAAAATTTGGAAAATATTCATAAGAAAATGGCGATTTTTCTTTTGTTTCTCTCTTTTTCTCTTGGTATTTAGCAACGATTTGGGGGATAATAGACTTTAAACTCTCCACCCCATAATTCTTATAGAGATAATCTATCATATCAGATATCTCATATCTAACCTTTATCGGAGAAGTTTGCGAAAGAGGTTTTGATCTCTCAAGTAGTGTGGTAAGCCTCTCTTGTTGACTCGCTTCTCCTACCGCATAGGATGAGAATGGACCCACTTGACTTATCAAAATCACTAAACTAAGGGAGATAAAAAGCCATCTATACTTCGCACCCTTAAAAAGCAAAAAATATAGCGATATACCAAAGAGCCAAATACCTAAAATCGCTACCATATATCGATTGTGCGTCCATCCATACTCAGCCACTCTCATACCAATAGCGATACCTAACATAATAGTCTGAAGTAAAAGAATAAGAGATAAATATCTTTTATACCTTTTTCCTCTATCACTCCAAAGCGGTGTCCAAAAGAGATATGCGGTAATAGCCACCACTGAAAAAGCGATGATAATCCAAGCCAATATCCCCTTTGGAAAGGTTGCGGTTAGTACTATCTTAAATGTATAGGCGTAGAGTATGACAAAGTATAAAATCGCAATCGGAGTTAAGATATATTTTGTAAAGATAATTTCAATTTTGGTATAGATGTGGGACTTTAGGTATTGCGGATTTTTAGGTAGTTGGGATAAAAAGTAGCTTACACCGAAAAAACCACTAACAAATATAAAAAGCTGAGGATACCTTTTAGCGTGAATATCTAATGAAAACAGTGTCTTGGTAGCATAGATAGCACCACTAACGCCGGCATATATAAAGATAGTAAAGATAACCGAACTTATAAGTGCAAATATAACACTTTGTGTCCACTCCCAAAACTGCTCATTTGATGGGTTTTTGTCCCAATATGGAGTCCAAAATATCATCATAAAAAATAGCAGACTCAAAAAGAGATGTCGTTCAAACACGATACCGATTGGATCTTTAATTTCCGGCAAGATAAAATAGTACACTACAAGAGTTACTATCCCAAGCCAACAAAGCGATCTATTATCGCTTATGAGTCTAAGCGCACTAAACATAAAAACACCTAAACTTGAAACAAGGGCTATCTTTATCAAAGTCTCAAAATATCGGTTTTCTGGACCATCAACTTCGATAAGGTAAATGATCAATACCGCAGTAACAAATGCCGATATCAAAGCTAAAGGAAATCGTTTAAAAGTAGTAAAAAACTGAGATAGCACTTGAGCCACCGAAGGGAACTTTAGACTCATCTTTGCTCCTTTTGGGTTTATAGATACAGTTAAGCCTCTATCTACTTTTGAAGTAGAGACTTTAGATACTTTGACTTAACCAACTTATCTGTATAGAAGCTACCAAACGGAACAAGTGATAATATAAAGTAAATAGCACTATCTTTAGTACTAAAGTTTACGCTTTTGCTAGCTTGATAGAGACTATATAGAAACCATATAAAAAGTATCCCATGTATACTGCCCATCACTTTAGTAGCTACCGGATAACAAAAATAGTACTTTATAGGCATCGCAACAAAAAGTAGAACTATATACGAGAACCCTTCGATTTTATTGATAAAAAGAAACTTTTTTAATTCAGACATATTTACTCCGATTTTTATTTTAAGTATAGCACATATTTTTGTGATTTTCAAGCAACTTTTAACCCAAAATTTGGGTTAAATGATGATAACAAAAATATTAATATTAGCCCTTGTAACTCTCATTGAATC
>JALWLO010000018.1 GCA_027084135.1 Campylobacterales bacterium
ACGCAATGTAAAATTTTAAACCCAAATTTTGCATTAAAAGGTACATCAGATGCGTTGATGCTCGGTGTGTAGGGGTGTTGAAGGAAAACGCAGGCGCACCCGAAGGGGGAGAAGCGTAAAAAAAAAGCAAACTGCTTTGCTTTTTTAGCTTCGCACGGCGATGCTATTATGCATACTTGCATAGTATACGCCTAAGAGGCTTAGCTTCAATCACCCATGCCGCTGATGATCAATGCAGATGATGTATCGGCTAATGCAAATTTTGGGTTAAAGGTATCTAAATACCTTCCGGCAAATTTATTTTTAACTATTTTCCGATAAATAAGATATAATATCTCTAAAATAGACTTGTAGGATGATTTGTGATAGAGAAGTTTATACGATTTGCCATTGAAAAATCTATCTTAAACCACATATTTCTCATCTTTCTCTTTGCACTGGGGGCATTTGCCTATATCAGTATCCCAAAAGAGATATTTCCACCGACAAATCTCGACGCTATCTCCATAAGAGGCGGATATCCCGGAGCTAGTCCCGATATACTTGATAAGATGGTGGTAGCACCTATCGAAGATGATTTAAACAATCTCTCAGAGGTGGATGAGATAAAAAGTGTCATAAAGAGCGGCTTCTTCACTATCAAAGCGACTCTCAAAGAGGGAAGCGACATAGATCAGGTCGTCAGCGACGCAAAAGATATCATCTCTCTATCCAAGAGAGATTTTCCAAGCGATATGGATGAACCGACAGTCAAGATAGTCAAAAACGGCTATCCGCTTGTCACCATAGCCATCGCCGGCAAAAAGAGCCAACGAGAACTGCTGGAAGTAGCGAACAAACTAAAAAGAGAGCTCTCCAAGATAGAGGATCTAAGCGAAGTCGTCGTGAGGGGCGATAGCGACGAGATACTCTTTTTCAAACTTGAAGATAAGAAGATAGAGGCGCTTGGACTTGATAGGGTCGCGGTCGTACAAGCGATATCAAATCTTAGCACTATCTTTCCTATCGGTACTATCAAAGCCAAAGGAAATCACCTATCTATCAGTACCTATAACGGTGAAAAAGATTTGGAGAAGATTAAAAATAGTTTTATCAAAGTGGGAGATAAAAAGATAAAACTCAAAGATATCGCAAAGATATCGTTTGAGCTTGATGACCCGACGCAGATATCACACTTTAACGCTCTACCAAATATCTCTATCGGTATCAACAAAGCAAAAACGGGAAACGCTATCGAATTAGTACGGCAAATCAAAAAGATACTCAAAAGATATAAAAAACAATATAAAGATTTTGAGTTTGATATCTACACCGACTCATCGATATGGATCAGAAACAGACTCAACACCGTCATCTCAAATATCCTCTTTGGGCTTATCTTAGTGAGTCTTGCGATATTTATCTTTGTAAACGGCAGGATCTCCGCAGTCGTGGCTCTTGGGATACCGACAAGCTTTTTGATAGGACTCATCGCCACCGAGATGCTTGGCTACTCACTCAATATGCTCTCGCTTCTTGGCGCACTTATCGCTCTGGGTATGCTTGTAGATGAGGCGATCGTTGTTGCTGAAAATATCCAAAGGCACCTCGAAGAGGGTATGGAGCCAAAGAGAGCGGCGATAGTCGGAGCAAAAGAGATGTTTCCGGCGGTACTAACCGCAACCGCAACGACGATATTTGCCTTTTTACCGCTTCTGATCATGAGCGGAGAGGTGGGGATATTTATCAAGATACTTCCTATAATGATCTCGATACTCTTGCTTAGCTCACTCTTTGAAGCCTTTTACTTTTTGCCGCTGCATGCGCTTGAGATACAGAGAGCCGCCGCCTCTGCTTGGAGAGAGCGATTTTGGAAGCGTTTAAATAGCGGTTATCAAAAGGTACTATCAACGCTTTTGAAGTATCCAAAACTCTCGATCACTCTCTTTTTAGTACTAACTCTCGGCGGAACCGCACAGCTACTAAAAAGTAGCAAATTTCAACTCTTTCCCGAGTTTGATACCACCCAAATATATGTGAGCGGTAGCGTCGATAAAAACTTTGACCTCAAAGAGACGCAAAAGATAGTGAGTGAAGTTGAGAAGATACTTTTGCAAAAGTTAGATAAAAACGATGTATCATCCGTTACCTCCATCTCCGGTATGAAACTGGACGCCAAATATAAAGCAAAAATCGGCGATAACCTTTTTCATATCTTCATCAACCTTCACGAAAGAGAGCCGACAAACTTTTTCAACAGATATATCAACCCCCTACTCTCACCTGAATATAGCAAAGAGGATAAGATCAGAACCCACTCCGCAAAAGAGCTCTCTCAAAAGATCAAAGAGCTTACCAAAGCTTTTACAACAGACAAGAGATTTAACGAGTTTGCCGTCGTAGTACCGGGAGCGGGTATCGTTGAGAGCGATATCGATATAGCCTTTAGTGGCGATCAGAAAAAGGTAAAAGAGGCGATAAAGAGAGTTGAAGATGAGATGAAAAAGATAGAGGGAGTTTATAACATAAGCGACGATCTCATAGCCGGAGAGAAGGAGTTAAAGATACGGGTAAATAGCTACGGCAAAGAGCTCGGATTTGGCGAGGCATATATCGCAAGCTCTCTAAAGCCCCTCTTTCTAAACGGTGAAATCTCTAAGATGTTCTACAAAGATAAACTGATAAAAATCAAAACAAAAGCGTTACATAAAGATGATAGATCGATCCTTGAGACCCTAACGCTTACTGTACCAAACTCAAACCAAAAAGTCTATCTCAAAGATATCGCCGAACTGATCATCAAACCAAGCCTTGATGCCATCAATAAAGAGGATGGAGAGCGGATCAACTCCGTTTTTGGCTCGCTAAACAAAAAGATCATCACCTCCGGAGAGTTTTTGCAAAAGATCAAACCGACACTTGATAAGATCAAAAAAGAGGGGATAAAGGTCACTATCAAAGGGGAAGAGAAGACAAATAAAAAGATAAAAACAGAGATGGCAAAAGCGGCAGTAATGGCGATATTTTTGATCTTTATCGCTCTTATATGGATGTTTGACTCTATCAAGCTCTCACTCTTTGTGCTATCCTCTATCCCACTGTCACTCTTTGGTGTGCTGATAGGAAATCTTTTAATGGGAATCAATCTTACGATGCCGGGACTCGTAGGAGTGGTAGGTCTTGCCGGAGTTGTGGTAAATGACGGTATCATTATGATAGATTTTATTAGAAAAGCAAAAAGCAAAGAGGAGTTTATCCAAAAGGCGACCATGAGGTTAAGGCCGATACTCTTGACCTCTATCACCACGATACTTGGCTTATCAACACTTATCTTTTTTGCGGAGGGGCAATCTGTCATCTTACAACCTATGGCTATATCACTTGGATTTGGACTACTTTGGGCTACTGTTATAAACCTCTTTTTCCTACCAACCCTTTATGCCCTAACCCATAAGATCACCAAAAGGAGTAGATGATGCTATCAACTATCAAAAAGAGTACAAGAGATCTCTTTGATGCCAAGATTTTATCTATCTGGATCGGTTCGCTTTTGGCTTCGGGTTTGGTACTATGGGGTTTATTTACGCTTCTTAAAAGCACACTTAGCGGCTATATACTCTCTTTTGCCTCTCATATACCCTTCATTCCCGCTCACTGGATAGAGGTGGCAAGCGAGTCGATACTGGGGATTTTTATCTTTTATCAATTTTGGATCGTTGTAGCTCTTATCGTTGTCGGAATACTTGCCGACAAAATCGTCGATAGGATCAACCAAAAGTACTATAAACTTCCTAAAAACGGCTTTGGTACTACCGCAGGTTCGATCATGACCTCTCTGAAGGCAAATCTTAAATATCTAGTACTATTGATGCTATTTGGCATACTCTATTTTATACCGGGTGTAAATGTAGTGGTACAAGTAATGCTTTCGATGGTACTCATCAAAGATCCCATCTATTACGACGCAACGGCATTTTACACCTCAAAGGAGGAGTTTAAAAAAATACGAAAAGTGCATAAAAATGAGTTTCGACTCATCACCCTACTCTCTGCTCTGCTTCTTTTGATACCGTTTATCGGTGTGGCTGCATATATCTTGCAGTTAATTATATTTACCCACTTTTCGCTATCGAAGTTAAAGCAAACTTCATCCTAATCATCGCCTCTCCAAATCTCCTTCGAGATAGAGATAGAGTCTCTCTTTATCGCGAAAAAGGATGAAAAAGCGTTTTTGTGGATCGGTAGTCATATAGATCCATGGGGATTTTGCAATCACTTCAACCATCTCATCATCCACTTTCGATAAGGAGTGGGGGATATCTTCAGCCAAAACTTTTTTCATACCTGTATGATTCACAAGCCAAGCTATGAGCCTCTCTTCATCCTTGTTATCCAGCTTGAAACTAAAAAGATGGGGAGAATGGAGAGCCTTATATCTTCTTAGAGATATCTCTTTGACATATTTTGGCAGATCTGCACCGAGATAGCGTTTAAATGTCACATCCGTGGTTCCGAGATACCATGTCCAAACTTCAAAAAATAGGAGTATCAAAAGCAGAAGTGCCAAAAAATATTGGGGTAGATATCGTAACTTAAACATAGAGTTTTCCTTTTGATTTTGCAACTTTTTTAAAGCGGTTTATATCCTCACTCTCTCTAAATCCGTCAAAAGGTATATCCAACTCTTTTCCCTTGTGATAGAGTAAAAATATCTTATCTGTTTGGATAAGAGCATCAATCTCACCCCATCTCAGAATCTCATCCCCTTCTCTTATCCCCTCTTGATCCACAACTATCTCGATCATCCTCTCTTTGAAATTAGCGTTTTCAAACGCTCTCATAGCCCTCTTTTTAAAGATCCACTTCCTTAACCCATACCAGTAGAGTAGCAAGATAGTAGAAAGCATCAAGAGGGCGATTTGCCCATATTTTAGTGCCGCAACAACACCAAACTGTGCCATAGCGATAAAGAGCCAACCGATATATCGTCTGGCAGAGTTTTGAAAATGATAGGCATAACTACTCTCAAACGCCTTTTCAAAATGTTCTCTATCACAAAGATAAGAGATATAAATCGGCTTAGATATGCTCATCACTCGACTCTATATAGAGATCCGCTTTGCGGATACAACCATCTTTCTCTAACTCTTTGATCATCTCCAAAGTCTCTTCATACATTTTTTGATAGAGGGCACTATTTTTCTTATATTTTGCACGCTCCTTTCTGGCATAGAGCCACGCTACAACGATTGAGAGCGCAAAAAAGCTATATATATACCATTGATACGCTTTTAGATTGAGCAGTACGATAAAGTATTGCACAGAAAAGAGCACAAAAAATTCAACAGAGAAGATCAGTACCAATGTCGAACTCTGCTCAAAATTTAAGGTATATTTTTCGATCTCTCTCAAAAGCGATAGATTTTCATTGATCTTCCGCGCCTTCTCTTTGCAACTTTGAGGTAGTTTTTCTATATCAATATCTCTTAGATGGATGTTGCTTAGATTATACTCTACCGTCGTTTGCATATACTCTCTAAGGATCTGTGGATGTTTTTTCAAAACCTCCCCAATTTCCTCTTTCGTAGGGTTCTCTTTTTTAAGAACTCTCTCCACATCTTGTAGTACTAAACTATATAAGCCGACATTTTTTATCTCATCGACCACTCTCTGCATATTTAACAACGATATCACTCCATTTTGATTGATTTTAGAATAAAGACTATAAACATGATACTCAAATAAATCTGATACGGGGAAATCCCGTATCTCTACTTTTTAGATGAAACATCTACTGCAGGTTGAGGCTCTATGCCGTAAGTTGCAGTATCATCTTCTGCCGGTAAAAAGATACCGATAAGTCCTTTGATACCGATGGACATAACGATATTGATCATAAAGAGTACCCATGCGGTAATGAGCATAATCGCACAAATAGCCGCAAGTATCATAAATGTTTGATACTCACCGTCCATATAGAAGTGGCGTCTTAGCATACCTTCCAATCCCGCCATTCCCATAAATGCTCCCATACCTATACCGCCTATGAGATGTAACCAGTAGTGCGCATTTGAGAGCTTCTCTGAAAAGAGCTTGGTATTGTTTGTAACCATCGGCCACAATACATAAACGGCACTATAGAGCGTCATATAAAGACCTACCAATATAGCGACATGGACATGTGCTCCGATGATCCACTGGGTATTGTGAAGCACACGATTGAGTCCCATATCTGCTTGGATGATACCGGCAGGTACGGCGAGTCCAAATCCAACCAAACCACCAAGGAGATATTTTAACGCCATAGTCATCTTAAGCGGTCTTCCCTTCCAAAGTGTAACGAGTGTGATAAAGAGAGCCAATCCCTGTGTAAGAAGTTCAAAAGCAGTTACCATCTCGCCGGATATTAACTTCATCATCTCCGGTTGCCCTTGATCCGACAGCAAATGGTGTGACCAAACCATCCAAGAGACTACAAGCTCAAGCAAGAGTGCCGCACGAGCAACATTTTCCATAAATAGCTTTTGACCGCTTATAATCGTCGCTAGTAGATACCAAGTACCTGCAACATAGATGAGTACCAATCCGTCGGCAACAAGATCGAGACCCCACCAAAAGAAGTTTTTATACAGTAGGGCATCGATAGCGTGTACATCCCAAGTGGTACCGGAGGCATCCGCTATCAGATAGACTAGTACCAATATTCCTGCTCCCAAAATCACAATCGCATCCAAAAAGGTATCGACTGTACCGCGGAAAATCGCAACAACGGGGAGAGAGAGTGCCGGCTCTTTGGTATATGGCGGTTTACCGCGAAGTTTATTGATCAAGTTTAGCAAACCGTCTATACCGAAACCTGAGATCAACAACTCTTTTGTTGTTCTATTTGCATGTACTCCGACTCTTGCAAAGATCGTTGCATATATATTGTAGATAAAAGCCAGTGTACCAAGCATAATCAAAGCGATACCGACGATAAAGACGATACCGCCTACTGTACTAAATTGATTTGTATCTGCCGGTAGTGGCCAGTAGAGTGTATAGAGCGGTGCATAGTGCCAAATAAATGCCGCTATCCACGAAAGTGCCGTACCGATAGTGATCAGTAGCCAAACTATATTTGCTATCTTGATACTATAGAGCGGCTTTTTGGTCAAATAGGGTATCAAAAACATAAATGCCGCAAAAACAAGCTGATATGTTGATCCGAAAATTCCAACGATAGGGTGTACCGTCATGATGGAGAAGAAGTGCTCCGGTGAACCTTCAATAGGGGGAATATTAGGGTTTATCAGTGCTACACGCATCAATGTCCCCTCTATAGAGGCTAATCCATAAAAGAGAAATGACATCACAACCGCACGCAATGTCACTTTTTGAAGTGCAGTCAGTGATCTTGGGTTAAAATTTGTTCCTTCCATTAAACTCATGATTTTCCTCCTTGGTTACAACCTGTAACAATAACTGCCTTTTTAACTTTCATATCATTTCCTTTAGGCCCAGAGTACTCTGTCGACATCACATCAAACTCCCCACACTCGTTAAATGTCCAAAGAAGATCATTTTTAGTACCCGGATTTACTTGCATCTGCGCCACCATCGTGCCATCTTGACGAAAGATCCCAAAACCGTAAACCAAATCTTTGCTCTCAGCATTGAAATATACCTTCTCGCCCTTTTTGATCTCCATCTTTTCAGGCATCTTATATTTGTGATTAGCAATCTCTATGTGAAAGGTCTTATCCGGCTTGATGTTATGTCGCATAATATCTTCTGAAACCCAAGGAATGGCATTATATGTAAAGATATGATGTCCTACACCTCCAGCAACCAAAAATGCGATATATCCGTAAAACGGTATCCTTACCAACGATTTTGCCTTCTCTTTGCGCGTTAAGTTATAGCCAAACCACGCCACAACAGAGATGATTAGTAGTGCATATATGGTATATGCAACATTGTGAAACTTAAGAAGTTCCAATGAAGTCTCAAAGCTCAAGCTCTCTCCTTTATGATAATTTTAGTAAAAAAAATCATATTATGAGCCAATCCTTTAACTCTTGATCCAGATCAAGAAAATCTCTTGTTTGAGCAAAATTAGTGACTATTATTTAGGCATCAAAATATAGAGATGATTATTTTTTTAGCAGTAGAGAGTTAGTACTAAATGAGTACTAACTCTATATCGCTTTTGTATTATGGAGTAAAACAGGGATAAATATCAAAGAGACGACCACAGCCGCAACCGTTCCGGTAATAAGAGAGACACCTAGACCACCAAATATAGGGTCAGTCGCAAGAAGTGCGGAACCTAGTATAATCGCAACGGCCGTTAGCATAATCGGCTTGGCTCTCGTTGCTGTAGCGATCGCGATAGCTCTATTTTTCTCGATACCGTGATCTTTCATCAACGCCTTTGTAAAATCAACCAATAAAAGAGAGTTCCTTGAACTTATACCCATCAATGCGATAAAACCTATCAGAGAGGTTGCGGTCAAGAAAAAGGTGTCGGTCGTAACAAGATCAGCAACCCAGTGCCCGACAATCACTCCGATGATCGATAAGAAACTTCCACCTAGTACTATAGCGCTGATGGCGAATGATTTATAGTATATCACGAGTAGCAAGAAGATAAGAATCAGTGCCGCAATAAACGCACCGCCAAGATCTCTAAAGGTATCGAGCGTTACCTTCATCTCACCGTCCCATCGGAGTAAAATCTTTTCACCCGTCTTTTTATCGGTCAGATGCAGATCAAACATATAGGTACTCATTCCAGGCTCTTTCTCTACCTTATAATTTTTTGAAAAGTGCTCTATCATCTTCTCTCTTGCATCTAGCAAAGGATAGACTTGAGAGACAAGATCGGTTTCAGCGATGACATTGGTAGTTCGTCTTAAATCTTTGGAGAAGATCGTTGGGATATTTTTCGCTGCTTTAACGGTTACAAGTTCACTCACCGGTACCATCTCTCCCTTTTGATTCATCAGTTTAAGAGACTGCAATTTTGCTTCGAGCTCCTCTTTCGAGAAGTGATCGAGTGATTTGCTCTCATCACTAATCACTAAAAATATAGGGATTTGCTCAGGATACTCTTTGCTATTTTTTGCCGCAACGGTCATCCCTTCAAAGGCAAGATATAAGATATTATTTAACTGCTCGAGAGATATGCCTGAACGACTAACCTTCTCATTATCTGGTACTAAAACATACTTGGTATGCAACTCATCCTGCATAATATCTACATCTACCAAACCTTCCGTCTCTCTTAGGATATCAGCCACCTCTTTGGAGATTCGTCTGTTAGTATCAAGATCATGCGTTGTCACTTCGACAACGATTGCCGCAAGGGTAGGAGGTCCTGCAGGCTGCTCTATCATCTTGATGCTTGTTCCCTCTACAATATCACCGCACTCTTTGTTAATCACAGGTCTTAATCGATGTACCATCATATAAGACTTCTCATCTCTCTCATGTTTATCGGTGAGATTTACAACCATCTCCGCAAGGTTTTCGCCTCTTTTGAGAGAGGAACCCTTTACAAGTCCTGCATAATCAAGCGGAGCGCCCTCCCCTAAAAAGACCTCTATATCGGTTACCTCTTTCTCTTTTTGGAGGATATTTACCACACAACTTGTTACTTTTTTAGTCTGCTCAACCGAACTCCCGGTAGGGGTATCGACATAGACTGAAAAGGTATTTGCACTTTTTCCCGGTAACATCTTGGCTTTGACCAACTTTGTAGGGAACATCAAGAGCGACAGTACTAAAGAGGCTAATGTACCGATGATGACAAACCATCTAAGCGGCGCTGATGTGATAATCTTATAGACAAGTTTTTCTAGCCATTTCATGCGTTTGTCTCCCTGTTATCGTTATGGTGATGGTGGTGTTTCTTGTGGTGATGCTTATGTGTTGGCTGTTTCAACATCTTATTTGCAAGATATGGCGTAAAGATATAGGCAACCACCAAAGATGCAAAGAGAGCTACCGGAACATTATATGGGATAGGCTTCATAAACTCACCCATCATTCCCCCCACAAATGCCATAGGAACCATTGTAAGTATGATGGCAAGCGTTGCGATATTTGTGGGAGCACCGATCTCATCGGTCGCCTCTACCATAATCACATCTTTGGGCTTATCAAACGCATCATGCGCATGCATATGTCTATGAATATTTTCGATAACGATAATCGCCGCATCGACCAAAAGTCCAAGACTCAGCAAAAATGCAAATAGCGTAATCCTATTGATTGTCTGTCCAGTGATAAATGCGATAAAGAGCGTCACTGCCAAGATAGCCGGCACCGTAAAGGTTACGATTAGACTTTCTCTCCAACCAAGCGCTATCACTAGTACTATTGCGATAATAAATATGGTAATTAAAAGGTGATCTACAAGCTCATTTACCGCATCGTTTGCTCTCACACCGTAGTTTCTTGTAATTGTATAGCCGATCCCCTCTCTTTTGAACTCCTCTTGATACTCTTTTAACTTCTCTAAAACAGCATTCGCAACCACAACAGCGTTTGTCCCTTTTAGCTTAGATATAGAGAGTGTGATCTGATCTTGAAGAGGAGTTGACTTACGCTCTTTTTCCCCCTCTTTTTTGGTAATTTGCGCCTCTCTCTTATCTTGAAAATTATACCCCTCTTCCACAGTCGCTACATCTTTGAGATAGATCGGAGAGTTCATATAGGAGGCAACTATCAAGTTTCTGATATCTTCTACGCTATTGATAGCGTTTTTCACACCAAATATGACGATTTTTCCATCTTTGGTTCTATCTTTCACTTCGGGCACTTCCACCGCCAAAGCTTTTACCATCTGCATAATCTGCCCCATAGAGAGATGATAACCGGCAAGTTTATTGAGATCTACTTTTATATTAAACTGCTTTTTGTGCTCCCCTTTTAACTCCGTTTTGGAGACATTCTCTATCTGGTTGATCTCATGCTGTACATTTCTCACTATCTTAAAGAGATCGACATTTGAGAGGGTAGAATCTTTTTTCTTATAGAAAGCAACCGTTACGATAGGAACATCGATATCTATATCAAAAGGTTTTACAAGCGGCTGCATCACCCCTTTTGGCAAGAGATCCAAGTTTTGCATCACTTTATCATAGAGTTTTAGGTTTGAGTCCTCTCTATCCTCACCGATTTTATATAAAACATTGACGATTCCAACATTATTTGCCGCCATACCATAAATATGATCGATTCCCGCAATCTCTCTTATCTTTCTTTGAAGCGGTTTTATAACGACATTCTCTACCTCCAGTGGCTCAGCTCCGGGCATCATAACAATAATCGTACCGCCGCTAATAGCGATTTGAGGATCCTCTTCTCGAGGCATTATCACAAGCGACAGATATCCTATAAGCAGAAGAAAAACCGCCAATATAGGAGTTAGTGGATTATATAGAAACGATTTAGCCAGCCTCCCGGCATAGTCGGTAACTTTTACATCATCAATTCTCTTACTCTTCTCTTCTTCCATCCTTACTCCCTCTTCCTAACTACTATTTTGTAAATGATACTTTAGAGTACATGCCCGGATAGACGATTTTACCCTGCTGATCAAAGGAAACTTTTATTCTAAATGAGTGGGTCATAGGGTTTGAACTGGGAATGATAGCGCTTATCGTTCCCGTGGTATTGAGGCCTATAGATGGAATAGAGACATTTACCTGCTGACCCATTTTGATATTTTTAAGATCACTCTCTGAAACTTCCGTCATAATTCTAAGCTTACTTAGATCTGTGAGTACCATGGCAGGCATACCTGGCATCGCCATCTCTCCGACATTGATATTTTTTTGTACGATCACACCATCATTTGGGGCTCTCACTTTTAGATAGTTATATTGGTTCATTACCTCTTGGAGTTTTGCTTTAGCCTGTTCAACCTGCTTCTGGGCGACTTTGATCATATCTAGTAAATTTTTATTTGCCAGTTCGAGCGTTTCAACTTGATACTTCGAAACCATATCCTTTCTATACAATCGTCTATTTCTTGCAAGATTGAGCATCACATTGGTTTGTTGATTTCTATACATTTGAAGTGAGAGTTGCGCTTGTTGTATGGCAAGCTCTACTTGACTTCTTGCACTATCGATCTCTTTTGAGTCGATCTCATAGAGAAGCTGACCCTTTTTGACTCGATCGCCTTCCGCTACATTCACACTCTTTACAAAACCCATATATCTACTTGTCAACATTTTTCTATTATCTGAAACGACCGTTCCAGCCAATTCAACAGTCGCAGCCGAAAGATAACCAACCAAAACAACTAGTACTAATACTACTCTTTTCATTATTCAATCTCCCCGTAAGTTAATTTTGCCAACTCTAAGATTTTTTCATTTCTTTGCGTTTGAGCTTGTTGAAGTTTTAAAAGTTTTTCAAGTTGCAATGCCTCTTTGATCATCACATCATTGATGGAGGCTAACCCCTCCTCATATTGCGCTAGATAGGTATTAAATATCTCTTTGGACAACTCCACCTCCGCTTGAAGTGACTCAACTTGAGCATCAAGATTTTTGATCTGCGTTTGTATCTTCTTAAATTTCAACGCTATCCCTTTTTTTGCCAACTCAACCTGCTTGAGCACCTTCAATCTTTTAAGCTTCTCCTGCTCAACTTTCGCATAATCGCTTCCTCCATTAAAAAGATTGTAGGACAATCTCACCCCATAGGTGTAGCGATCATGATCTTTGAACTCATTGAAGATCTTATCATCAGCACTTCCATACTCCGCAAACGCACCTATAGTCGGATGAAACGCCGACTTTGCGATATCTACCATCTTCTCCTGTATCTCTAAGCCCTTTTTTGCTTTTTTCACATCAAGGTTTCTTTGAAGCGCCTCTTTAAGTGAAATTCTATAATTTGGTGCATCTAGCGGCACATGCCTGATACTCTTTACCTCCGCATTCAATAAAAATGATAAAAACTCATAAGATAGCTCTAGATTTGCTTCTGTCTGTTTGACCATACGATTGATATTTGCCAGCTTACTCTTGATCTCAAGAAGATCACTCTTCTTTGCATACCCCTCTTTTCGCATCTCTCTTGTCGTATTTTCAAGCTCTTGCATATTGATCTTTATTTTTAAGAGATCTTTTTTAAAGTTATCAAGCAAAGAGATGTCGTAGTAAGCTTTTTGTATTTGAAAGAGCTTCTCTGCCACTACCTTTTCTCTATCATATTTTGCCATATCGACCATTTTTCTTGCGATATCTCTATAACTTTTTAGTTTCCAACCGGTATATATCGGTATCATAAAGGTAAATTTTGTATCAAAGTGGGTTCTTGCTTTTGGATAGTTGAGATCTTTTGGAGCGAGAGAGAGGAGTTGTTTCGCCATTTGGGGATCACCCATCATCTTAGCAAATGTCGCAAAATCTCCGTCGGATTGTCCTATCGCACCTCCTACACCGCTAAGAAAGTCGCTAAATCCAAAGTCTCTAAAAGTTGCCTCTCTACTTTGAAGTTTAAAGCCAAAAACATTACCGGCATCATTGCTTCTAAGCCCCATCAAAGTCGCATCGAGCTTACCGAAACTGTACCCTCGAGCCACTTTCAAGCCCAGCTTCGCCACATCTTCATCAAATTTTGCTATCTCTATCTCTAAATTTTGCTTTTTTGCTATCTTTATAGCATCTTGTAGTGATAAGTCTTTATATACCTTTGTAGTATCAGCATGCACTAAAGCCAAAACCAAAAGAGATAGTAGAACGATCGCTTTTTTCACTATCTACTCCTCATAACACAATATTAAGTAACCCCTTAAAAATAGTTAACATTTTATATAAAGGTTACTTACAGTTGTATTATTAGAGTAGATTAATTATATTATTAAACATGATAAAAATTATAAGGTTGCTATTGCCACCCAGATACAATTTTCATAAGATCTAAGCTCCTCTAAGAGCTCTTTTGGTACCACTTCATCCGTTAGTACTACGGCAAGTGCCTCTCCATGATCATCTCTTCCTAGTCTAAAGTCCGCTATATTGATGTTGTTGTCACTCAAGGTTTTAGAGATATAGGCGATCACTCCCGGTTTATCTTTATTTGAGAAGAAGAGCATATTGCCCTTTGGTTTAAAATCTAATTTGATTTTATTGATACTTACAATCTTCTCGATCGTATCACCAAAGATAGTGCCTCCAATCGATATAGCATCTTTATCAGTTGTCAACTTTAGTACTATCTTATTTTTATACTCACTTCTGTTTATCACTTTCTGAGTAGAGATATCGATATCTCTCTCTTTAGCGACAAATTCGGCATTGACATAATTGATCTTCTCTCCCATCGACTCTTTGAGTGCGCCGACTAGTGCAAATGTTTTCAGTGGATCAAGGTACTCCGCCACATCTCCCTCCGCATCTATGGAGACTGATTTGATATATCCCTTATTGATTTGTGCCGCAAGATAGCCTATTTTTTGAATCAGCTCTAGATACGGTTTCACAAAATTGGGTACCTCGCCCTCTTTGATAGGCAGGTTGAGCGCATTTGGAAAGGAGATACCCCTCGCCGCACTGATAGCCTGTTCAACAGCTTGCGTTGCGATCTTCTCTTGAGACTCAACGGTATTGGCTCCGAGGTGTGGAGTGACGGAGATATTCTCAAGATCTAGCAGTTTATTATCTGTTGCGGGTTCTTTGACAAAAACATCGATACCGGCGTAAGCGACTTTACCGCTTTTAATCCCCTCATAGAGGGCATCTTCATTATAGAGTCCGCCTCTTGCACAGTTGATAAGCCTCACACCCTCTTTCATCTTGGCTATCTCCTCTTTGCCTATCATATCGATCGTCTCTTTTGTTTTTGGAGTGTGTATCGTGATGAAATCACACTGTAAGATATCTTCAAAATTTGTCGTATACTCTACTCCCATATCTATCGCTTTTGACGGATCGATATATGGGTCGTAGGTGATCACATCCATCCCAAACGCCAAAGCCCTTCTACCGACTCTGCTTCCGATATTTCCAAAACCTATGATACCGAGTTTTTTCCCTTTTAACTCAACGCCGTACCACTTCTCTCTCTTCCAAACTCTATTCAATTTCAAATCATTGTTCGCATTTGGAAAACTCCTAGCGGCACTAAGCATGTGAGCCATGGTCAACTCGACCGCAGCTATCGTATTTGCGGTAGGGACATTCATCACGATGATACCCTTCCTACTACAACCCTCTATATCAACATTGTCTACACCGACCCCTGCTCTCACAACCGCTTTTAAGTTTTTTGCTTTCTCTAAAAATTTCTCATCCACATCCGTAGAACTTCTGGTAATCGCTACATCAAAATCCCCAATCATCTCCAACAATTTATCTTTCGGCTCTTTTGATGCGTCAACAAACTCAATATCTTCGCATCTACTTAATATCTCTAAGCCTTTTTGATGGATGGTATCACAGACTATCACTCTCTTTTTTGACATTGTTTCCCCTAAAAAATTAATTTAATGCAATCTCGATTTCATTTATAGCAAAAAAGTACGGCTTACCACCGTTTTCTTCTTGATCGATTTTAGCTAACCAGCTATCTTCGATCCCCTCTATATGACTACTTATAACGGTAGTATCGGCAAAATCGCTATTTATTGTTATATTTTGGGAGGGGGTTGCTATTTTTATATATTTAAAACTAATGACAAGTGTAGATATCACTACAATTGTCAAAAGTGTAAAGGTAATATACAGAGCTTTTTTACTCATCTACTTCTTTAGCTGTTCTTTTAAAACATCACCTAAAGTCGTTTTACTATCATCACTAAACTCTTTTAGTGCAGCTTTCTCTTGAAGTCTTGCCAGCTTTTTAACAGAAAGCCTAATTCTATCTTTCTCTTCATCGATAAATAAAATCGCGGCCTCTATCTCATCTCCGATCTCAAGCTCATTCGCCTTTTTCTCTCCTAGATCTTCCAATCGAATTAGAGCATCAACGCCATCTTCAAGTTCAACAAAAATACCGAAGTCTTTCTTATCTCTTATCTTACCTCTGACGATCTCTCCACTTTTGTGATTTTGAGCAAACTTCTGTACAGGAGAGCTCTCTAAAGCCTTTTTACTGAGAGATATCTTCTCTTTATCTTGATCGATATTGATGATCTTCACCTCTACCTCATCACCCTCATTAAGAGTGTCGCTACACTTTGCTCCTCTATCCCAGGAGTAGTCCTCATTGTGGAGAAGTCCATCTATCTCACCAAGATTGATAAATGCACCAAAATTGGTAAGCGTTACCACTTTTCCTTTGACTACATCACCGACTCTGTGCTCTTTCACAAATTTTTCAAAAGGTTTTGGAAGGAGGTTTTTGAGTGAAACTCTCAGTTTTCTATTCTCAAAATCGATCTCAACGATCTCCACATCGATCTCATCACCGATATTTAGATACTCTTTTGGATGTTTGATATTTTTGTTCCAAGATATCTCAGATACATGCAAAAAGCCCTCTACATCATTTCCAAGATCCACAAAAGCACCGTAAGGCTCTATATTGCTCACAGTGACTCTCACCGCATCACCCGCTTCAAGCTGCTCTTTTAGATCAAGCCATGGATCTCGTGTCGCCGCTTTTACAGAAAGAGATAGATGCTTCTTCTCTTTGTCATAATTGATGATTTTGACATCAACCTCATCACCCTCTTTAAAGTGTTTTGCAGGATTAACCGGTCCTTTGTAACTGATTTCACTATAGTGAACCAGACCATCCACTCCACCTACATCTACAAACATACCGTAACTCGTGATTTTTCTCACGGTTCCCCTGATCACCTCATCTTTGGCAAGAAGATTATCGATGATCTCTTGCCTCTTAGCTCTATCCTCTTCAATCAACGCTTTCCTTGAGACCACTATGGAGTTGTGCTCTTTATCTACTTTAATTACTTTTGCCTTCACCTTTTTACCACTTTTGGCAGAAGACTCTTTAAGGTATGCCTGAGATTTTGGTAAAAAGAACTCAACATCTTGATACTCGCCAAGCCCCTCTAGTATATATCCACCTCTATTTTTTGAGATGATTTTCGCTTCAACGACAATGTCACTCTCATCATTATAGTTTTTGATGAAATCTTCCACTTTTTGACTTCTGATCGCTTTTTTATAGGATAAGATCGGCCGCTCACCCTTTTGTCCGGTAATCACTACAGGAATTTTGTCACCGACTTGGAAGAGAAAATTTCCCTCCTCGTCCTGTATCTCACTCTTCCACAAAAGACCTTCCTGCTTTTTGCCGACATCTACTAAAATCCCGTTTTCATCCTCCTTGATCGATACTATCGTGCCTTCAACCATACCACCGCTAACCTCTTGCTGCATAGAGGCCTCAAACATCGATGCAAAATCCACATCCTCTTCACCCAAATCCATTGCCTCTATCTCTTTTCTACTATGAACCTTTATGTTCGCCTCGTTCAACATCCAAACTTCCTTCTTAAATTATATAAATTTATTTTTTGCAAAAAATAATTTGCGTTGATTATAGCGTGATTTCCCTTATTTTAGAAATAACCCTATCGATAATCCAATCCGGCGTAGAGGCTCCAGCCGTCACACCGCACACTTTTTTACCCTCAAACCAACTCCTATTTAACTCATCCTCTCGCTCTATCAGGTATGAATCTTTACAGTTTTCTTGGGAGATGGTAAGGAGCTGCTTGGTATTGGAAGAGTTTCTTCCCCCTATCACGATCATCACATCCGCCTCTTGACTCAACTCTCTTGCAGCATCTTGATTTTCAAATGTGGCGTTACAGATGGTGTTAAAAACTCTCACCTCCGGAACTCTCTCTACCAGATAGGAGACGACCTTTTTAAACTCTTCAACTTTTCGTGTTGTCTGAGATACGATAGCCACTTTCGCACCAAGCTTCTCACCCTCTAACTCTTTTGTACTAAGTATGACGATGGCTCCGTTTTTGGCATAACTCTTCACACCTCTCACTTCAGGATGCTTTTCATCGCCGAATATCACGATTTTATAACCCTCTTCACTCATCTTTTTTACAATCTCTTGAGGTTTCGTTACAAAAGGGCAAGTGGCGTCTATGATCTCTTTATTGCTTTTTTTAAGCCTCTCTAAATCCTCTTTGGTGATGCCGTGCGTTCGTATAATGATCCTCTTGGCATCACCGATCTCATTCATACCGTTTGCGGTTTTGACATTGAAGTTTTCTTTGAGTCTATTGATCTCTTCATTGTTGTGGATAAGCGGACCCATTGTTGTAGCATTTTTTGAATCTTCTGCTATCTCTATCGCTCTTTTGACACCGAAACAAAAACCGTAACTCTTTGCAAGCCTAATCTCCATAATTCACCTCTGTAATCTCTTCTAAAATAGAGATAAAATTTGGGAAGGAGGTATTAATACACTCTATATCCTCTACCCTCACTCCTGCTATCAATCCAGCTATCGCAAAACTCATCGCAACCCTATGATCTCCGTAACTATTGACGATAGAGTTTTCTATCATCTTACCGCCGACTATCTCATAGCCGTCATCAAACTCTTTTGCATCAATACCGCAAAGCTTAAGATTCTCTACAACGGTGGTGATTCTATCACTCTCTTTGACTCTCAGTTCACTTGCATTTTTAACTCTGCTTACACCCTCAGCAACTGCCATTGCGATAGAGAGTGCCGGAAGCTCATCGATCAGCCACGGGATATGCTCACTCACTTCGACACCTTTTAATGAGCCGTACTGTACAACGATGTCGCCCATCGGCTCAAATATATTCTCTTTCTCCATAAACTCAATATGCGCTCCCATCTTTTGCAAGACTTTATACGCCTCTATCCTTGTTGGATTGAGACTAATATCTCTTAGTACTACTCTTGAGTTTGGCGTGATGGCTGCCGCAACAGCAAAGAAAAATCCACTCGATGGATCAGCCGGTACTTTGATATTAAGCGGTTTGAGCGGCGATGTCAGTGGAGCGATTCGTATCTCGTTTTTATCGCTTATCACCTCCGCACCCATACCAAGTAGCATCCTCTCGGTATGGTCCCTGCTTAAAGCGGGTTCACTAAAGTAACTCATCTCCGAGGCATGTAATGCGGCTAAGATCATGGCACTCTTGACTTGTGCCGATGAGATAGGAGACTCATACTTAAACCCCTCAAGCTTCGCACCCCTTATAGCGATAGGGGATAGGTTTCCCTTGACTCTACCGTCAATCTTTGCCCCTATCTTTCTAAGAGGATCAGCCACCCTTCTCATCGGTCTAGAAGCCAAATATTTATCGCCGTGCAATACAAAAAAGCCCTCCTTTGAAGCCAAAAGGCCCATAAAGAGTCTCATAGCCGTTCCGGAGTTTCCGCAATCAAGCACAACCGGCGGCTCTTTGATCTCCTTTGGCGGGGTAATGATGAGCGTCTTACCGTCATCTTCAACCTCTGCTCCGAGAAGTTTTACGATATTGAGTGTATTGAGTGTATCCTCGGCTCGTAGGTAATTTATGATCGTTGAGGGTTCATCACTCAGTAGAGAAAAGATAGCACACCTATGAGAAATCGATTTATCACTTGCGATATCCTCTATCTCGGTATCAAAGCTATCGACCTTTTTAACATCTATATAACTCATCTAAGCTCCAATGACAACTTATCTTTCAACTCTTTTAAAACCGCATCCATAGTGGAGTTGATATCACTCTCTTCCAAAGTCTTGCTATCAGATTGTAGCACAAATCTAACCGTCAAACTTACTCTATCTCCAAGTTCACTACTCTCATATCTATCGATCGGATAGAAGTTTATAATATGTGCGATCTTCGCATCGGCAAGTACCGATGCGATCTTATCAAACCTCATCTCTTTGGGTACCAAGAGACTGATATCCCTGTTGAGAGAGGGGTATTTGGAGTATGGCTTGGCTTTTTTGATCTCAAACGGCATTGCGTCAAAATCTATCTCACATATATAGCTTCTCGGCAGATCAAAATCTCTCTCCACATCCAACGCAACTCTCGCCATAAACCCCGCATCTCTCCCCCCGATCAAGACTCTCGCGCTCTCATAAGGATTTTCTAGCATACTCACTTCATCGGGGACCTTGAGTTCTATATCGCCTATCACCTGCGTTACCATCTTGGCAAACTTGATAAAATCAACCTCTTCTCCCTTGACACCGCTTCCTATATCCGCACCGCTCATATCACCGCTAGCGATAAAGGCTATCTTGCTCTTTTCCACCCTATCCGCATCTACGACTCTTCCTATCTCAAAAAGCCTCACGCCGTTTTTGCCGTGTTTAAGGTTACTAGAAGCTGACTCCAACAGATGCATAAGCAGTGTGGTTCTTAGCGTATTTAGCTCATTTGTAATCGGATTGAGTAGATCCAACTCATCTTTTAGCGTCGAAAGATTATACTTTTTAAGCCTCTCCTTCGAATCAAAAAAGTAGTGTATCGTCTCAAAGAACGCCACACTTGCCTTCGTTCTGTAAAAATTGGTTTTTTTATAGTTGTGATAGGCGCTATTTTGAGTGTTTCGCTCTCTAAAGGTAAGCGGTGTGGAGACTATCTCATCTATACCTACCATTCTTACGATCTCTTCGATGATATCTTGGTCATTTGCGATATCACTTCTAAAGGTAGGTATCTCGATCTCCAATAGATCACCCTTTGTATTGACTCTAAATCGTAACTTCTCCAAGATCGATACTACTCTCTCTTTCTCTATCTTTTGACCGATGAAGTTGTTAATTTTCGAGAGAGGAACCTCTATCTTAGTACTAAACTCGGGTTGTTGTGGACTTTTGATCGATTTTACTCCTTTGGAAGTGGTAAGTCGGTTTAGATATCTCAGCCCAAACTCAAGATCGCTCTCACTCCCTCTGCTAGCGTTATAAAAGAGTGCATCTTTTGAGATATCCTTACCCATAACGGACTTTGAGACCAGATCCGGCTTGATATAACTCGCCTCTATGAGAACGGTCGGCGTGGGATCGATGGATTGAGAGATGCCGACTTGACTGATCTTCTCACCGTCACCGTAGAGGCTCCAGATACCCTCATCCTCTTTTAGTACTAACGCTTTAAATCCTCTGTTATAGGAGCGAAGTAAAACGCCGGTTGTGTGCATCACATAGTTCAAGACTCTCAAAGAGCTATCTTGGCTATACTTTTCAACGAGAGCCAATCTGATGTCGATAAGGGTATTTGCGTTAAACTCTCTCCCCTCTTGGTATATCAGCGAAACCTCGTCACTATCGGCTTCAAGCTGAACATCAAGTCCCTCTTCCAGCATCGGAAGTTCAAGCTCCTTCATCGGTATATTTAACGCGGCACTGAGATCTCTGGCTACACCTCTAATACTGAGACAATCTCCCCTATTTGCCGTCAACTCAATCTCTATCACCGTATCGTTGAGCAAATGGTACTCACTAAGCTCTCTCCCTAGTACTAACGCTCCAATACTCTCATCTAGTACTAAGATACCGTCATTGCTCTCCCCTAAACCTATCTCGGATGAGCTACATATCATGCCAAACGACTCGATGCCTCTTAGCTTCGCCTCTTTGATCACAAAGCCCCCGCCGAGATCCGCTCCGATAGTAGCGACCGCTACAAACTGCCCTTTTGCTACATTTTTCGCACCGCACACTATCTGCTTGCTTTCACCGCCTATATCAACTTTGCAGAGACTAAGTTTATCAGCATCCGGATGCTTTTCGCACGCTAAAACCTCTCCTACAACGACACCTTTGGGGATAGATATCTCTCTCACCGAATCCACCTCTAATCCGATAGCGTTGAGGGTATCGCAAATCTCTTTCGTACTAATATCATTTATATCGATAAACTCATTTAACCAATTTTTAGTGATTATCATCTAAACTGCTCCAACAACCTCAAGTCTCCCTCAAACATACTTCTTAGATCTGGAATTTTGTGTATCAACATCGCAAATCTCTCAACACCGAGCCCAAAGGCATATCCGCTCACATTTTCATAACCAACCGCTTTGAAGACATTGCTATCGACCATACCGGCACCCAGAACCTCTAACCATCCTGTATGAGAACAGACTCGACACCCCTCGCCTTGGCAAAAGATGCACGATATATCAACTTCGGTACTAGGCTCCGTAAAAGGGAAGAAGCTTGGGCGAAACCTAACCTCAACATCCCCAAACATATACTTCAAGAAGTCCTCTAAAATAAACTTTAGGTTGCTAAAACTCACTCTCCCCTCCTCTTCTACTACAAGCCCCTCTACTTGATGAAACATCGGTGTATGGGTCAGATCAAAATCTCTTCTAAAGACACTTCCGGGGCTAATGATACGGATAGGCGGTCTGCTTCGTTGCATCGTTCTTATCTGAACCGGTGAAGTGTGTGTTCTCAGAAGATAGTTATCGGCAAAAAAGAAAGTATCTTGCATATCTCTCGCAGGGTGATAATCGGGGAGATTTAACGCCTCGAAGTTATGAAAATCATCCTCTACAAAAGGACCCTCCTCTATCGCGAAATTCATACTGACAAAGTAGTCTATGATCCGACTCAAGGTGTCGTTGATAGGATGCAAAGCACCTGAAGTTGATCTTCCGTTAAAGAGAGTAACATCGATACTCTCCTCTCTCATCCTTTTTTTAGTCTCTTGTGCCTCTAATGTAGCCTTTTTCTCTTCAAATAGCTTTGCAAGGGTCGCTTTTTGGATATTGAGACTTTTTGCAAACGCTTTTCTCTCATTTTCGGGGATATCCTTCATCTTAGCAAACTCTTTTGCCAAGATACCCTTTTTACCGAAAATCTCTACTCTTATCTGCTCCAATAAACTTAGATCGTCAGCCTCGTTGATCAACTTTTCATACTTACTAAACACACTCACACCTGTAATGATTAAAATTTGAGATTATCCCAAACTTTGCATTATAAGGTGTATCAGATGCGTTGATGCTCGGTGGGTAGGGGTGTTGAAGAAAAACGCAGGCGCTCCCGGAGGGTGCGTCGAGGCTTTGCTTCAATCGCCCATGCCGCCGATGATCAAAGCAGATGATATACCGGCTAATGCAAAATTTGGGATTATTCTAACTCAAAGTATGTTAAAGCCAACTTGCAATACAATTAGAAAATCGTATATCAAAGGGGATAAAATGTGTATATTTTGTAAAATCGTTGAAGGTGAACTGCCGTCAAATAAAGTTTTAGAGAGTGAAGATTTTTTAGCGTTTCATGATATCAATCCAATAGCTCCTATACATATACTCATCATCCCTAAAGAGCATGTCGAGAATTTTCAATCAACCACATCGGATATGATGGCGAAAATGACTCCGTTTATCCAAGAGGTTGCCGCTAAAATGGGGCTTGATCAAACCGGTTACAGACTGATGACAAATAACGGTGAAGATGGGGGACAGGAGGTGATGCATCTCCACTTCCATCTCGTAGGCGGCACAAAGCTAAAGTGGGTGCATCTCCACGACGATGCGCGTCCAAAAGAGAGTCTCTAAAAGAGGCTTACCTCTTTCTAAATCGTTTAAATACTCTATCAAAATCGAGACTTAAACCGCACTCCAAATCTTCAAACTTTAACTTTTCACGACTAAAATCCCCGATCTTGCTATATCTTCCCTCCTCCAATCTATAGGCCTTAGCCACAAGATCATCGGGATAGACTAAGATATAATAGAGCACCTTCTCCTCTTCATAGATCTTAAACTTTATCTTCTCATCATTTTTAGCGGTTGAGGGGCTGATCACCTCGATGATGATCTTAGGCGCTTTTGTCAGATAGGCTTCACCCTCATCGTCGCAGGTAAAGATCACATCGGGTCTTAGTACCGTATTTTGGTTGATTTTCCAATCATTTTCCAACGAGACCACACACTCTTCACACTCATCATCCAATGAACCTCTTAGTTCATAAACTATTTCGGTAACCAAGTCTTGATGAATCCTCATCGGTGCGGGCGCCATCGCAACAGGATGACCCTCTATCAACTCCCAATTACCCTCCCAAAAACAGTAGTCATCATAGGTATATCCATCCAAAAGCTCCGCAACTGACATATCGGCTCCTTTATCCCAAATTTTGGGTTATCTTTGCCACATTATACCATTTTTTAGTGACGACTTAGTACGGCTTCTCTCCTATCACATTTCCAGGTAGCTGATATTTGCAAACGATAACACTCCACCCCTTTTTAATCATCGTACCCGAAACATCTTTTTGATAGCTGCTTTTTGCACACCCAACAACAGAGGTATCTTTCCAGATCACCTGCGTATAGTGACCGCAATCTTTCCCGCTTTGGCAAGTACCGCTATCACCGATTACTCCATAAGTATAGTACTTTTTTTCCTCTATCCACGCTTTTGTAGCATCGGCAAAGGTCGCATCGAAGCTTGCTGTGTAGAGATTTTCTCCATAATCACCGTGCCCATATCCATCATTATGATTCCTCTGGTTATCATGTTCCCACTTCCCCTCTCTAGCCAACTCATTAGCATACTTCTTGGCATCAGCCGCTATCGTGTCACTCCATTTTAACTTTTTAGTCACTCCAACTTGGACTCGAGCTTGGTTGTGAAGTGTTAGCATATCTTCTATATCTTTGGAAAGATTATAATCTATTCCATCGGAAACGACCTTTTTATTACCTACAAGATCGTTATAACCGTTTTGTATATCTTTCTTAACTTTAGTACTATCACAACCGATGAACACTAAGGAGGCTAATGCTCCTATCACAAAAAGTCTCTTCATATGTATCGCCTTTATCGCCGCTTAAGCCACTCTCTAAAGTAGTCAATCTGCTTCTGTGTCTGTTTTGTTGATGTTCCGCCAAAGCTATCTCTGGCATTCATGGAGTGTCTTAGATCTAAAAATTCTAAAATATCATCACCTATACTACTATCGACATTTTTTAAATCTTTTAAACTCATTTGGCTCAAATCTATACCTTTTTTTTCAGCCTCTACCACAAGTGCGCCGGTAATCTTGTAGGCATCTCTAAATGGCATTCCACACTTTTGGACGAGGTAGTCTGCCAAATCGGTAGCAGTTAAATGTCCCATTAAAGCAGCTTTTTTCATATTCTCTTCATTTACACGCATCGTTTTTATCGTCTCTTTTAGTATCTCAAGTGATATAAGCGCATTTTTGACCGAATCAAACACCCCCTCTTTATCCTCTTGCATATCTTTGTTGTATGCAAGCGGCAGACCCTTTAGTACTACAAGAAGTGAGAGGAGATTGCCGTAAACCCTACCGCTCTTTCCTCTTAAAAGCTCCGGTACATCGGGGTTTTTCTTTTGCGGCATAATGGAGGAGCTGGTAGAGTACTCATCACTGAGTGTGACAAACCCAAACTCACTACTACTCCAGAGTATCAACTCCTCACTAAGTCTTGAGATATGCATCATCATCGTTGCGATATTAAAGAGTATCTCAAGTGCAAAATCTCTATCACTCACCGTATCCAAGCAGTTGATAGTCGGCGCATCAAAACCAAGCATCTTAGCCGTCTTCTCTCTATCTATCGGATGCGGGGTACCTGCAAGTGCGGCACAACCGATAGGTGAGAAATTATTTCGCTGATAGGAACTCTCAAATCTCTCTACATCCCTTTTAAACATACTCGCGTACGCTAACAGATGGTATCCGAAATTGATCGGTTGCGCGTGTTGAAGATGCGTCATACCCGGAAGTAGCGTCTCAGTATGTTTAGAGGCGGTATCAAGTAGAACCTCCATAAGTTCTACCAAAAGGTTGATGATTTTTTGATTGCTCTTTTGGACATAGAGTCTAAAGTCAAGTGCCACTTGGTCATTTCTGCTTCTTGCGGTATGTAGCTTCTTGCCGGCATCGCCTATAAGAGCGGTCAACCTCTTCTCAACCGCCATGTGGATATCTTCATCCTCTATATTAAACTCAAACTCACCCTTCTCTATCTCCTCTCTTATCTGCAAAAGCCCTTTTTTGATGCGTTCAAACTCCTCTTTTGTGATGATTCCTTGCGCCTCAAGCATCGTCGCATGAGCGATAGAACCCTCTATATCCTCTCTACAAAGCTCTCTATCAAAAGGGAGTGAAGCGTTAAACTCATCTAAGAGTCTGCTACTCTTTTTGGTAACTCGTCCACTTGCCAATTTTGCCATTTTCTACTCCAAAATAAGGTGCCAAATTGTAACAAAAGAAGATTAATAGAGGGGAGAGCTTAGATATATGCTATACCCAATAGAGTTGGATATAGCATTTTCATTGACTACTTTAAATCAAATCTATCATTTTGCATCACTTTAACCCAAGCCTTGACAAAGTCTTTCACAAATTTCTCTTTGTTATCATCTTGCGCATAAAATTGTATTTGAGCCTTCA
>JALWLO010000019.1 GCA_027084135.1 Campylobacterales bacterium
GGCAATTTGGAGTCGATCGACATCCAGGCGGCTGGGATAGAGGTGCCTATCTTAGAGCATATATCGATATGTATGAAGCAACACGAGATCTGCGCATCTTGCGTAACTTAAATGAGTTATTGAAAATCGTTGCCGACGGTAATGATATCTTGACCAAGAGAGTCGATGATCTCACCGGTACTGTGATGCCCGGATGGGGAGTTAGAGAAGATGCCTACGGTCAAAACGGAGATGCAAGATATTCGGATATGCTTACAAACGCGCTTTTCGCATATCCTCTTGCCACTTTTGCCAGAATCGTCAAAGAGGATAAAGAACTTGCCGATGAGTTTGGAGCAGATGCTAAGAGGTACTACCGAATGGTTGAGGAGTTATATAAGGCACATCAACCCTTTAGAGAGGATAACGATACATCATATCCGGACGGTATAAAGGGACTGTATGCCATCTATCCGGATAACTACTATGAAGAGGAAAACGGAGAGATATGGAACTACTCCAATATAGCAAGACCGATCAATATGACCGTCATCATCGCAGAGCCTTTGATTGAGCTCTATAGAGCGAGTGTTGCTGATGGAAAACCCAACTTGAAATACCGAGATATCGTAGAGAATGTGGCAAACTATCTCTGGTGGAATATGAAAGTTAAAACAAGCGACCGCAACGACACCTATCTCATCTGGGACTACTGGCCGGCTGCTAACAAAGCCAAAGATAAGAAAAGGATGGAGGATGTAGAACATGCGGCAAGAACAGCCGAGTTTGTCGCTTCACTCTATGATGCCGGTTTGCAAACTACTTGGACGCAAAAACGAATAACATATTTGGCAAACACCCTGACCTTTGGTGCACTAAAAGAGGATAATAGTTTTTCAGAGTATATCAACGGAACCGGCGGAGCATACCACAATCATGCCGTTGACCTTTATGAGTGGATGGAGTTAGAGCGTTTCTCCCGCTACTCCTCTCGAAAAACGATAGAGTACTATCTAAGAAAAAGGATAAATATAGAGATTATGAATAGGAAAAAGGGGGAGGAAAAACCTGATATCAAAAGTAACATGAAATATTTTCCTAAATTTGTCAGATTTGGAGAGCATTAAACCCAAGATTTGGATTAGAAAGGATTTTAAATGTTAAGAAGATTACTGTTAGTACCGCTTTTACCGATAGTTTTGATAGCCGATGCGCCACAAGCTCCGAGCAATCTAAAGTTAGTACCGGGCACCGACTCGGTCGATATCTATTGGGAGGATAATTCTGACGGTGAAACGGGATTTAAGATATTTAGAGACGGTAAACTGATCTATGTGACTAAGTCTGATGTTACTCATTTTACGGACAGAGGATTGTTACCGAATAGTACCTACAGATACACCGTAAAAGCGACTGATGATAGTGAGATATTTCCTACCGCTGTAGATCAAACGATTATAACGACTAAAAACGAACCCGTAACTTTCACCCTAACCGGAAGCGATCACGATGATGCCCCACTTAGCTATCTGATCACCCAAGAACCCTCTCACGGTAGGCTAACCGGAACGGCGCCGAACTTAAGGTATATCCCACAAGAGGGCTATGTCGGAAATGACAGCTTTAACTTTAAAGTCAATAACGGCGAAAATGACTCTATCATAGCAGTAGTTACAATTGTAGTCAAAGCTATCAAACCCTATAAAATCTACATAGCTGAGCAAGCCGATACGGCAGAAAAGTTTGCCGCATCTGAACTCTCAAACTATCTTAGCAAAGCCCTCAAAAGTGAAATAGAAGTTTCTACCGATTATGACCCGCAAAACTACAACTATATCGTCGTCGGAAAGCATAACGACTATATAGATGCACATCCGGAGGCAATCTCTTCCGAAAAGTTGGGAGATGACGGATATATACTCCACAAGGAGGGCAATAGTCTTTTTATCAGCGGAGCATATGAGAGAGGAACACTTTATGGAGTCTATAACTATTTGCGCAAATTTGCCGGATGGGAGTGGTACTATAGTGATGATCCCGGTACCTTAAAGAGAAATCTCTATGCCGTCCCTCTGCCTGAAAAGAGTATCGCAGATAAACCTCGTTTTATCTATAGAGAGCTCTTTGCACCTGAGGCGGGTAACGAAAATGATCAGTCAACCGGTATCTTTTCTGCAAAACTGATGCTTAACGGTCAACTAAATAGCCGTACGATCAATCGCCTCTTGACTGAGAAATTGGGTTGGGGTGTTGACTATATGGATGGTATTTATGATATGGATACAGACCTATCGATCAATGAAGATAGAGTAAATCAAGCAGTAGAAAATATTATAAACTGGCGTGAAAATGATGACAATCGACCCAAAAACCTCTTGACATACGCTTCTATTGAGCATGTGGACGGCGGGTTGGATGGGGGAAGCTCTGAAGCGATAGTCGAGTTTACACGAAAAGTTGCTCAAAAAACAGCTCAAAGATATCCGAATCTTAGAGTAATGGCTACCGCATATCTGTGGAGTTTAGAACCGCCGGCGGATATAGAGCCTCTTCCAAATAACGCCGGAGTACAGTTTGCTCCTATTGAGATGGATTGGTCAAAGGCTATAGATAGCGGGGAATACAATAGTAAATTTTACAACTATCTTAAAGATTGGGGGAAATATACCACTCACATCTGGAGTTGGCTCTATACAACCAACTTTAACGGCTATCTCCAGCCGATGCCGACTATTTATGCTACCGCCCAAACGATCAAAGCGATGGCGAATGATCCAAATGTCGAAGGCATTTTCCTCCAAGATAGCTACACCACCAAAGGCGGTAGCTTTGCGGCACTGCACACTTGGGTATATAGCAAGCTAATGTGGGATCCCTCTCTTGATACCGATAGCTTGGTACGAGAGTTTTGCAACGGCTATTACGGTAAAGATGCCGGCTCACTCATATACCGATATATCACCAATCTACACAAATCACAAGAAGAACACCCCTCACTCATAGGCTCTAAAAGTACTATCTACGCACCTTACCTAAATGCTAAGTTTATGTTAGAGTCGGATAAGTTGATCCAAGAGGCGCTAAAAAGAGCAAAAGCTTCAGGCAATGAAGCCTATCTCAAACATGTCAAAGAGGTACAAGCGGGGATTGATTATGTGATGCTCTATAATGAAGCCAAACTAAAAAAGGAGGCAAAAGAGCAAAATATAGAGTGGAGAGATAACCATAGCAAACGATATGAGAGATTTAAAGATACGATTCAAAATATCATCGGTTTATCTGCCGTAGCGGAAGGGAACAATGACATCAACGCCTTTTTAGAAGCGGTAAAAGAGCCGGCTATCGCTCCTAAGAGCAACTGTCCGCAAACCGGCATGAGCGAGGATAAGTGCATCGATTTTCAAGAGGCGGGCTTTGAACTGGCAGAAGCACATATCGTCTATGACGCAAAAGCTTCAGATCACCGTAGTGCAACGGTTACGGGCAAAACAGTCGATGAAAGCGGTACCGGAATATGGGCTATACAGATACCTTACTCCATACTCCTGCCGCAAGATGAGAGGCAGTGGTATCTATACGCCTCAGTTCGTGCAGAGCCGAACCCTGACTTTGACTTTTCCGACAACTCAAACCCTGTACTTTTTTATTCGGGAATCATAGGCGATGAACATGTAGAACATAAATATGAGGAGTTTAAGGATAACAGCTATCACATCATAAAACTTTCAGACTATCCGCAATATCAAGATAACAGCTCATACATCTGGTTTTCACCGGTTAGACTGGAAAATAAAAACCAAACATCACCTCTAAAAGCACTATATGTAGATAGGATATTTGCGGTTGAGGCGGAAGAGTAGGGTTATATTTTTTTTAACCGTTCTTCCTTTTCGTAAACCTAATGCAAAATTTGGGTTTAACTCTGATCAAGGAAGTTGGAATAAAAAGAAACTTTGATTTGATCTTGACAAAGGGGGATAGTTTAAATTTCAAAGCATTAGAAATTTAAACCAACAATTTGACCTATAACGCCCATTTATAAAATGGCACTACCTGTACATAAACATCTTCATATAGAAAATCATCTTCACTATCATAAGTAATGATAGTACCCCTATCTAATTGAAAATTTTTACAAGCATTAATCAACCCTTTTAGTTCCCTCTTTTTTGTCTCTTCACTGCTTATATCATATGAGACTTGGATAGCATCAACTATTTTGTTATTCTCGCTAACGATAAAATCACACTCACCCTTAGCATCGCGATAATAGTATAACTCACTAAACTCTCTCCTAAGCTCTAAAAACACACTATTTTCCAAAGCCTTGCCGATATCATCGGAAAATTTAAACTCCACTGCATTATTTAATCCAATATCAATACTATAAACTTTCTTTTCACCCAGCTCTTTATTGACTAATGATTTATCGTATCGATGCAGTGTCAATGACATATAGATGTTTTGTACATAATCCAAAAAATCATACAGTGTATTTTTACCTATTTTTATGCCATTTGATTTAAGTTCATTATATATTTTGTTGATTGATATCTGTTTTGTTGTCGATGATAGTACCCGCTTTAAGAAAAATTTGAGTGCTATAATATTAGTTATCTCATATCTTTGTACTAAATCTTTATAGAGCATTACATTGAAATACTCTTGCAATGTTTGGTCTATATATCTCTCATCTAAAAATAGTGTCTCTGGGAAAGCACCCTTTTTTAAAAACATCTCTTGTATATTTTTGATATAGGCAAGACTTTTTGATGAGTAGAGATCAATCTCTATATCTTTAAATGAGAGATACTCTGTAAAAGAGAGAGGAAAAACTTCATATGAGAGTGTTCTACCCCTTAGGCTTGTTGCAATTTCAGTGCTTAACAACTTCGAATTTGAGCCGGTGATAAAAATATTAGTACTAATGCTATCATAAACTCTACGAATAAACTTTTCCCAACCATCTATGTTTTGAATCTCATCAAAAAAGAAGTAGCACTCTTTTAGATCTTGTTCAGGATATAGTTCACGAAAACTTTGCAACACCAAATCCAACTCATCAACTTTTAAATCCAGTCTTTCATCTTCAAAGTTGATAAAAAGCATCTTCGTTCTCTCTATATCTTTAGAATCTTTAGACAATCTATTAATGGTATCATAAAGTATCGATGTTTTCCCGCATCTTCTCATCCCCACGAGGGTAATGATCTTGTTCGTATCTATTGGCAATTGCAAAGCTCTAGGCTTGACATCAAAATTTTTGCTAAGATGAAAGTCTCTAATGATCTGCTTTAGCTGTTCTTTCTTTTTCATAAAGAAGATTATATGATATTTTATCTTTTAGATAGATAAAATAAAGCTCAAAACTTAATGATTCCTATTAACCCGGTCTCTCTAACCATTTTTCTTACTCTCCTTTAGGACTCTTTGAATTATATCACATTTTTAAGGGCACTTCTAATCATTACTGTGTTAAAATAATTTATCTTTTATAAAATCTTTTGCAGGGATGTTGTGGATAGGGCTAACAAAATATTAAATCAAAAAAATAGACTCTTAACCCAGATATACTTTGATCTTCAAGAGTATTTTGAAGAGAAGTATGGGGAAAATGCGCTTGTGATCATGGAGATAGGGAGTTTTTTTGAGGTTTATGAGGTAAATAACGACCAAAAAAAGATAGGGAAAGCCAAAGAGATAGCCGAACTTCTAAATATACAACTCACCAGAAAAAATAAAAATATCCTCCAAAATGATGAGAAAAACCCGCTTCTTGCCGGTGTTCCTTCGGTCTCTATCGATAGATATCTAAACAGGCTCATCCAAAGTAAAAAGTACACCATCATCCTCGTCAAACAAAAGGGAGAACCGCCGCACATCAAAAGGTATATCGCAAATATCATCTCTCCCGGTACTAACTTTGAATATGTGCAAGATCAGAGGGAAAACAATATCGCCTCGCTTGTAATAGATCTCAATCAAGGCATCTACTCCGTCGGTTACGCCGCTATCGATGTAACGACCGGAAAATCCCTCATCAATGAGATACACGGTACCAGAGATGATAAAACTTATGCGCTTGATGAGCTTTTTAACCTGCTGCAAACCTACAACACAAGCGAAACCATCATCACTCTCCTAAGTCCGGAAATCGACAAAAATTGGCTATTTAACTATCTTGAACTCCACTCCCTATGCAATACTTTCAATACAAAGCGACACAAAGTCTCGTACCAAAATGAGCTCTTTACAAAGGTTTTTGAGATCAACTCCTTTCTTTCAGCCATAGAGTATCTCGATCTTGAGAGATATCCATATACCACCGAAGCTTTGTCGATATTGATAGACTTTATCATCGAGCATGACGAAAACCTCATCCAAAAGATGAATAGACCGATATTTTTGGGAGGGAGCAGATACCTCTATATCGGCAACAACGCCCTCGAACAGCTTGGGGTGATCAGCAAAGATCTCAATGAAGTAACCCTACTTGAACTCATAGACAAAACCTCTACCGCATTTGGTAAAAGGCTACTCAAAGAGAGACTCTTAAACCCCATCTGCGACAAAGAAATACTTGAGAAGCGATACAACCTCATCACCAAACTACAGGACAAAACGGAGCACTTCACCACACATCTCAAGCAGATATATGATTTAGAGAGGATACTAAGAAGACTCAAGTTAAAAAAGCTCCATCCGGTCGAACTGACCTATATATACAACTCAGTCGATGCGATACTTGCCCTCTTGCTTGATGCCAAAGATAGCGGCATAGATATCAGCGAAAACCTTATCGATGAGAGTAGAGAGCTTTCAAACTATCTCTTTGATATCTTTGATCTTGACAGCTGTGCGAGGTTTAGAATCGACCAGATAGACTCAAATATCTTTAATCTCGGCATCTATCCCAAGATAGATACCATCATCAAAAAGCAAAACCAAGAGCTTAACAAAGTAGAGAAGGTTATGGAGTTTATCAACTCCCTCTTTGATGAGAAGGAGAGTCTCTCCTACGCCACTATCGGCTATCTTGAGAGTGAAGGATACCATATCTACCTAACCAAAAGTAGATTTAACCAGATAGAAAAAAGGCTCAAAGAGAGTTTTATCACTATCAACGGCACTCACCACTTTTTCAAAGAGTTTAGGTACAAACAGTTAAAAAGCGGAGTTAAAATCTACTCCAAGCTCTTTGATGAAGTAACACTAAGCTATGAATCCAACCAGATAAAACTCATCTCCTTAGTTAAAGAGAGATACTTTGAAGCGCTTGATGATATGCAAAAGAGATTTTCCAATCTCTTGGAGAAGCTTATCGACTTTATAGCCGAAATCGATGTGGCGATATCGGGAGCAAAAAGTGCTAAAGAGTTAAACCTCACAAGACCGATCATCGAAGATGGAGCCTTCTATGAAGCTATCGCCCTTAGGCATCCCATCATCGAAGCAAATGAAAAACACGGCATCTATGTACCTAATGATGTTTATATAGGTAAAGTGGGCAAAACAGTACACAACCACATCACACTCAACGCCTCTGACGGAGAGGATATATACGGCATACTGTTGTACGGTATCAACTCCAGCGGAAAGTCGTCATTGATGAAGAGTATCGGTATTTCGGTGATATTGGCTCAGGCAGGCTTTTTCGTACCGGCGTTGGAGATGAGATTTTCACTCTATGAGAAGATATTTACACGCATCCTCTCTAAAGATAATCTCTACAAAGGGTTATCCACATTTTCGGTGGAGATGATGGAGCTCAAAAATATCTTTAACAGAGCTAATGAGAAGAGTTTAGTACTGGGAGATGAGATATCGCAAGGAACAGAGACGCTTTCAGCCCTTGCAATCGTCTCAAGCTCGATCCTTAAACTTCTAAAACTCAAATCCCACTTCATCTTCGCCACCCACCTGCACCAACTCGACTCTATCAAGGAGCTTCAAAACCAAAAACACCTCATCATGCTGCATCTCGGCGTAAAGTATGATGAGCAAAATGATAGACTCATCTACAACAGAGTCTTGCAACTGGGCAAGGGCGATAGCCTCTACGGACTGGAGTTTGCAAAATCGATACATATGGATGATGAGTTTTTGAAGATGGCGTATGAGATAAGGGATAAGTTTACCAAGGAGAGTGAGTTAAAGAGACTCAAAAAAGCCAAAAAGAGTCGCTACAACAAGGACCTCATACTCACCAAATGCGCCCTTTGCGATGAACCCGTCGATGATGTACACCACATCGCACCTCAAAAATTAGCCGATAGTGACGGTAAGATCGCCCATTTTCACAAAAACCACAGATACAACCTCATCCCATTATGCAAATATCACCATGAGTTGGTACATAACGGAAAGTTGCAGATAAACGGATTTGTCATGACAAGTGAGGGGTTAAAGTTACACTACCAAGAGGTATAAACCTCTTAGTCAGGTAGAATCGTTTTTAAGATAAGATCAGCTACCGCTTTTTGCCCTTTTGATGAGAGGTGTATGCCGACTCCCTCACCATACTCCTCCTCATCAGCGGCTCTATACATGCTCATATCTGTCTCACCGCCAAATAGCTCATCCATCACATCGATCATCGGATAGTTTTGTGCGAGCTCCATATAAGCATCATACACCTCTTTGCTCTCATGATCAAGGTCATGGTTGTCTCCGTCATTCTCCTCTTTACCTACCATTTTATTCGGCATCGTTAGGATGATGTGTGTATTTGGTTTTGCTTCTAGCACCTTATCAATAGCTTGACCAAGATGGAAAAGAATCGTCTCTTTCTCTTGTGAACCGGTATATCTAGCGTCATTGATACCGAGAGAGATATTGAGGATGGTTGTGTTTCCATCATCTGGGATTTGCGCTACGGTATCTTCCCAAGTAGGATATCCTGCTAGTGTGCCGGCATCCTCATAATTATTCCATCTTCTTGCACTATGTCCCGCTTGCGCTTGAAGGATGCTATTGACACCATACTCATCCAACTTAGTACTAACGATTTCAAAAATCTCACCGTTGTTATAGTGCGGGTCATTTGCTCTTGTGCTGTCTCCTACACTGATATAGGTTACACCGTCAATCTCGCCTGTTTTTGCCTTTTGAAGCAAGGTTTTGATATCACCAAACGGACCGTCGTATGATTTTGGTGTTTTAGTCTCTGTACTATTGCTGTCATCAGTTGTGTTGGTTTCATCAGTGGTGTTGTTATTGTCTGTCGTATTTGTATCGGAAGGGGTCGTAGTACTATTATTATCCCCATTATCTGTTTGGCTAGCGTTGCTATCTTCAGGAGTCGTCGTGTTATCGTCGCCACTCTCGTTAGTACTACCGGTGCTGTTTTGCTCACTTGTATCGTCAGTGGTGTTGCTATCTCCGCTACTACTATTTTGGTCGCTATTTTGATCAGTCGTACTTGTGTTATTATCACTATTTGATGCATTATCATCAGTTTCGTTTTCAACAGTAGTACTATTTTCATCACTTACACTGCTACTATTTTGGTCATTTGTACTACCGTTTTGAGTATCGTCTTGAGTGGTACTATCACTACCGGTTTCATCAGTACGATTATCGCTACTCTCTTGCTTCTTCTCTTTGGTTGTAATGACGATGATATTGCTATTCGTTGAACCGATACTATTTTTCGCCTCTACATGAAATGTATATCTGCTACCTGACTCCAATCCATCCACCACAAAGCAGTTACTATCAGCATCTAAACTCTTGATCCACTTTCCATCCATATAGATCTCATACGCTGTTTCATTATCGGCATTGTCACTCCAAGAGAGTCTCACCATATTTTCAGATACCGCAACAGCCCTTAGCTCACTTGGTGCTTCTGGAGCGGTAAGTAGTTTTGGAGTAGTCACATATCCCTCTATAGCTGATGATTCGCCTGCACTATTTTGAGCTGACACACTGATTTTATAAGTTGTGGCAGGCTTCAATCCGCTACAAAAGTCGATGGTTTCTACATTGGATTTCGTAACGGTTACAAGTTCTCCGTTTCTTCTGATTACAAAGCCCTTTTCATTGTCCGAGTTGTCGCTCCACGCTACTCTGATCCTACAACTGCTCACAGCTTCTAAGGTCAGATTTGACGGTGCAGCAGGTATGCTCTCTTGTTTGACTACTCTTTTTATGGTTACTTTTTTAGGTTTACAACTACTTATATCATCACTTACGACAAATGTAAAGCTATCACTCTCTACACTACCATTTTTTGCTTTATAGGTAAAGCTTCCGTCACTCTTTAGTACTAACGCTCCGTTAGCCGGTGGGTTTACGACTTTGAAGCTGAGTTTATCGCCGTCAGCATCCGTTGCATCCAACTTTCCTGAAACAACCCCGCTACTTCCAAGCTCAAAACTTTTATCTTCCGCTTCTGGTACACTGTTGATCTGCTCTTGTCCCGCGCTATTGACTGCGTCTGGGGATATTGATTGTGAAGTTTGCGAAGGAGTGTTTTGTGCTGGGATATCTTCGGTCGGTGAACTACTTGAAGGTTTATCACCGCCACAGCCGCAGAGTATTAGTACGAGAGACAGTGTTGTACCTGCTATTAAATTTTTCATATCCTTACCTTTTAGTTAAATTTTTTAATATAAGAAAAAGGTATTAAGTTTTTTCTTAATTATAGTTTAATTTTACTTTTTAGATATCTATTGTAATTATTTTCTTACTATATGTAAACTTTTGTAACGCTACTTTAATATCTCCAACTCCTTCTCATCCTCTATCAGTTGATCAAACTCTCTTGCCAAACGCTTCTTATCTATAGGATGTTTAGCACCTTCAAAGATATTTGCTTCTAACACTTTGATGATCTGATCAAGCCTACAACTCACTCCAAGATAGGGTAAAAGTACATGTAAAAGCTCTCTCTCGCTTTTGCTTTTTCTTATCTTCTCTCTTATCGACAATGCTTTCGCTTTCGGATCTGCCCTTCTCTTGAGAAGAAGAAACATCAATCCCATACCCACCATCACTCCCAAAAGCGTAAAGAGCAGATCTCTAGCCTCTATCTTTTTATAGCTAGGGGTAGCTTTTTCCGTTTTAGGGGAAGTTGCTTCCTCCTTTTTCCCTCCTGTGACTTTGATGTGGAAAGGAGTTGATCGGAGACTTTTGGCTGAGTATGAACTGCTATCCAAAAAACGAAACGCTATCGGCGCTATGGTGTAATCCCTATCACACAAAATCACAAACTTCTGCCTAAAGAGCGCAATATTTTCTCCATCTTTTAGCTGCGAGATTCTCTCCGGTTCTTCACCGTAAACCGTACACTCAGGGATATGCAGATCAAACTTCTCTATATCATCGACATTCCCCACACCTTCGATCCTGATAGTGAGCGTTACAGGCTCATTAGGGGCGGTTTTGTTTCTATCTACCGCCACATTTAGATGATATTTTCCAAATGCCTCCAAACCGTTCGGAAGCGGTTTTACCTCTATCTGTCTCGCTTTAGTACTAAGAGTTTTCCACTTCATGTGGCGATAGGAGTAGTACCTCTTTTTCTGCTTGGTTAAAAGAGCCGCGTTGATCACTCCTTTGCCTATGGTAAGTTCACCGCTTCGCTGGGGATAGAGAATGAAGTTGATCATATATTTCGTGAAATTCCCTTCCACCCTGGTCGGACTCTTTTTCTCTCTCTTTACCCAAAACCCCTGAAATGCCGGCGGATGAAAGCTAACTCTTGAGAGTTTGAGAGAATTATGGTACTTAAATATATAACTAAGCTTTATCGGCTCACCGACATAAGCGCTTTTTTTTGAGATATTGAGCTCAAGTGTGAGATTGTCATCGGTCTGTTTTGCATATAGCGCTCCTATCAAAAGTAGTAGACTTAGTATTAACCTACCAAGGCTTCTCATATCGCTCCCTCTCTTTCGTTGTCGTCTCTAACTTTAACGGCTTTATCTTGATTTTAAGCTTCTTTAGGTGCTCTTTCCAAACGCGAAGCTCTTTTGGAGTCAACTGCTTTTTCGTTTTATCTTTATATGAGCTTTGCTGTTTGGAATCGCGTTTTTTATTTTTTTGCTTATTTGTCCGAGAGTTACTCCTCTTTGGCTCTTGTTGTTTTTGCTTTTGCTTTTGCTCTTTTAGCCTCTTTTTTGCAAGCTCCAAGTTATACTTCGCATCCTCATCACTCTTTATCTTGAGAGCCGCTTCATACTCTTTGATCGCACTTAGATACTCTCCCATCTTGAAGTAGCAGTTTCCTTGATTAAAGTGGAGCTTAAAACGCAGTTTATCATCTTTTGAAACAATCTTTTTATAGGTATAGAGCGCCTTTTTGTACTGCTTCAGTTTATAGTAGGTTGAGGCTAAGTTGTAGAGCGCGCTTTGAGAGCGGTTTGAAGCGGCTAACTTTTGGTAGAGTTGAAGCGCTTTTTGATATTCTGCGTTTTCATAAGCGCTTTTAGCTTTCATGATATCAAAAAAGTCAAACGCCCTAAGCTCCAAAGCGCTAGTACTAAGCAGTAAAAAGAGTGTCACTGCCACACCGCCATCCCTCCTCGGCAAAGAGGAAAAGGCAAATAGCATAAAGAGTATCGCCAAAGCGAGTGGATAGTAGAAGTACTCTTTATACTCCTTCTCTACCCCCTCACTCTCCTTGTGAAACTTCACCTTTTGTTTGATCTTCCCTATCAGTTCATCCACACTCTTTTGGCTCAAGCTATACTCTACAGCATCCCCGCCGCTTTGTATAGCTAACGCTTTGATAGCACTATTTTGCCGCGAAATCACTACCGTGTTGCCGTTTTTTAGTATATTGCCCTCTTTATCAAAAAGCGGCGCTCCCTTTTGGGTGGCTGCAAGATAGATAAAAACGCTCTCTTTCAACTCCTTTGCCAAAGCGATCTCTCTCTGAAAACTTTTTTGATCTCCACCGTCGCTAAATATCACCACTATCCTCTCTTTTACCCCCTTTAAAAGCTTTGGCGCCAACGCTAGAGGCTTTAAAAAATCTGTTCCTTTTTGAGCGGTGGGATCCACGATACTCCTCTTTATGAAAAACCTAAGCATCTCCTTATCAGCTGTGAGCGGTGAGAGCAAAAATGCCTCCCTTCCAAAGGCTACGACGGCAAATTTCGCCTCATCGAAACGCTCGATCAACTCCATCATCTTTCTCTTTGCAAAAGTGAGTCGATTCGGATAGATATCCTTTGCCTCCATCGATCTCGAGATATCAAGCGCCAATAGCAGGTCTACCCTCTCTTGGGTCACATTGAGATCTCTGAGCTCTTTTACCGGTCTTGCAAGCGCTATGATCATCAGTAGTGCGGAAACCGCTACCATCATATTTCTCCCCACTCTCCCAAGGGTGTCATCATCGAACTTGATGCGCTTTAAGATCTCTTTATCAAAGATCCTATCTAAGTTACTTTTGTTGGTGATGATGAGATAAAAAAGCAGCACCGCCGGCGGAAGCATCAGATAGAGATACTCCGGTTTCAAAAAAATCACGCTACCACACCCCTCTTGTTTGTCAAGTATGTCCAAAAGAGAAGCGCCATCAAGGCGATAAAAAGCGGATACTCGTAGAGATAGCGCTTTTTGATATATTTGGTACTCTCTACTTTGCTCTTTTGCAATTTGTCGATATTGTGATAGATCTCCTTTAAATCCTTTGCACTCTTTGCGATAAAGCGCTCTCCCTTGCTATCCTTTGCGATCTGCTCCAAAAACGCCTTGTTAAAATCCCGCTCATCACCGATACCAACCGTATAAACCTTGATCTTTTGCCTCTTTAGATAGTCGCTCACTACTCTATAGGGTATATGATCTCCCCTGCTCTCTCCGTCAGTCAATAGTATCACTACTTTCGATTTGGCTTTGGAGTTTTCGAAGAGTTTTGCACTTTGAAAGAGCGCATCGTTAATGACAGTGGCATTGATGCCGGCAGAGCCGACTTGCAAACTATCTAGTATCTTTGAGAGTATCTCTTTATCAAGTGTCAGCGGCGCGGCGGTATAGGCAAAACCTCCAAAGACCACAATCCCTATCTGGTCACCCTTTCGCTCTTTGATAAACGCTTTGGCAAGCCTAACGGTAGTGCTAAATTTACTCTCTTTTGCTCTTTTTCGGTGAGAGATGTATCTCTCTCCAAAGCCCCTACTCATCGAACCGCTCGCATCTATCGCCAGTACTAACGAGTGGGCATCTCTCTTTTGCAACTGGACTCTATTTTTGATCACCGGTGAGGCGAGCGCGGTAACGGCTCCTATGATAGAGAGCCATTTGAAAAACTTGATCAACGCAGACTCTTTTGCCCTCTGTTTGATAAAGATATCCAGATGTGGAAATAAAATCGCCTCACTTCTGGCTTTGCAAAAGATGCTACAGAGTATAAATAGCGCTAAGATCAAAAAGGCTTGCGGATACTCAAAATCTATCTCACTCATCCACCATGCCCAAAAACATCTTATAGTACTTCATATCTTCACTCTCAAATTCAGCTACCTCTTTTTTATATTTGTACTTCTCCATCCGCTCATGTAGCTCTTGAAAAATCTTTTGACTCCTCTCATCGTCAGCTAGATATCTCCCATACTTCGAGATCTCATATGCCGCCTTTTTCGGATCGTTAAAATCAACATGTTTCAATCTCTTTAAAACCCTCTCTCTGATATCCAATCTCTTTCTCTTTCGATAGAGTTGATAGAACTTCATCGCCGCTAGTACTAAGATAGTCAGTATGACTATGACACTTATGACAAATAGATAAAAACTGATATCATCGATCTTCTCAAGCTCTCTTATATCTCTTAGTCTCTCCATGGCTACCTCGATAGGAAAAATTTTCTCAGTTTCGAATACGGCTCTTCGTCGCTATATATTTTCAAAAACGCCACACCACTCTTTCTAAAGTTTTCAAATAGCTCATGATCTCTTCGCCTGATCTCCTCTCTGTAGGCTTTGACACTCTTTGTATCGAGTGAGAGCCTTATGCGCTTAAAGGTAACGGGGTCAGCCAATGTAACGGACCCTATCTCCGCAGGCTCCTCCTCAAATCGATCTCTTACGATAATCGCTATCAAATCATGCTTTTTTGCAAGTAGTTTCAACTCATACTCACCATCTAAAAAATCGCCTATCAAAAATAGGATCGAGCGCTTCTTGATCTTCGATAGAAGCGTTTTTTGCAGATCTACGCTCTTTAGTGCCTTGCCAAGTGCGGGATAGGCTAGTATCTCCTGTACCGCTTTACTAACGGCGTGTATATTTTTCGTCGGTTTTACAAAAGCCTCTTCCAGCTTAGTACTAAAGATATAGGAGCTAAATCTATCTTGATTTTTCACCGCACTAAAAGCAAGGATCGAGACTATCTCGGCGATGGTCTCTTGCTTAAAGCCTTTGGTACCGAAGTAGACACTTCCTCCTAGCAGAGAGACGATGGCGATATTTAACTCTCGTGTCTCATGATAGATCTTGATATAGGGTTTTTGGAGTTTTGCTGTAATGTTCCAGTTGATCTTTCTTACATCATCACCGAGCGCATACTCCCTAATCTCGCTAAAGTCAAACCCCTCACCCTTGAAAATAGAGGGGTTATTGCCTACTATCTCACTAAAGACCTGTTTCTTGGTCTTGATAAGTATCTTATTGAGTGCTGACATCGTTAGTACTAAGGTATATCGACCGCTTCAAGTACCTTTGAGATGATCTCATCGCTCACTACCCCCTCCGCTTCAGCCTCGTAGCTGAGTATCACTCTGTGTCTTAGCACCTCTTTTGCCATCTTAGCTATATCAACCGGTGTGACATAATCTTTCCCCCTCAGATAGGCATACGCCTTGGAGGCATCATGCAGATAGATAGAGGCTCTCGGACTCGCTCCGTAGTGGATATAGCTCTCTATATCCTCTAAGCCATACTCTTTGGGCTCTCTAGTGGCAAAGATCAGATCGACGATATAGCGCTTTAACTCCTCATCGATATGAACTTTCTTAACCTCCTCCTTCATCTTCTCAAGCTTCTCTTTGGAGGCGACTCTGTTTATCTCTATCTCTTGTGCGTTTGAGACACGGTTGATGATCTCAACCTCTTCATCTTTGGTGTTGTACCCCACGACAATCTTTAACATAAATCTATCTAACTGTGCTTCAGGCAGTTGATAAGCACCCTCTTGCTCTATCGGATTTTGCGTAGCAAGCGTCAAAAAAGGTCTCTCTATTTTGAAGCTCTCTTCTCCGATCGTTACCTGCCTCTCCTGCATCGCTTCAAGCAGAGCCGACTGTACCTTCGCCGGTGCTCTGTTTATCTCATCGGCAAGAAGGAGATTTGTAAATACAGGACCCTTTTTGACTCGAAACTCACCGCTTTTTGGATCATATATCTGTGTACCTATGATGTCGCTTGGCAAAAGATCGGGAGTAAACTGCACCCGCTTAAAATCCAACCCCAAACTCTTTGCCAACACATTCACAGTGGTCGTCTTTGCAAGTCCTGGAACCCCCTCTAAGAGTATATGCCCCTCACATAGCAAGCCGATCAGAAGCGCATCTATCATCTCATCTTGACCGACTATGACCTTTTTTACCTCATCTTTGATCTTCTCAACCACTCTACTCACCTCTACTCCAAAATAGTCTTAAGTTATGAGTATAGCTAAATGAAAATTTGTAACATATCAAGCGAAATAGTGTAAAAAAATGTGAACTTTTTTATCAAGCTCTTCAAAAGTGTGTCGATTTATGATAAAGTCAACTTTATTTTACTTTATATCTGGGGATTTCTTGATGTCGGTTAGAGTTTTATTACTTTTACTCTTTTTTACTACACTGCTTAACGCAAAATGCTGCAAAAACTTTTCAAACATCACTTTAGAGAGTGGGTTGGAGAGAAACAGACTCAGTGGCTTTATCAATATCAAGGATGATGATAGGGAGAGATTTGACTTTAGAAAAGATCTCAATCTAAAAAAAACGAAAAACGCTCTTGCAGCACTACTCTTTAAAAACACCCAAAAACACTCTTTCTCGTTTAAAGTCAACCACTACAAATATCAAGGCTCCAATAAACTCACTCAAAATATCGTCAGCAATAGCCTCTACAATGCCACTGCAAAGATGGTAAAAAATGAGCTCGATCTTAAATGGGCAAAGGGAAGTTACCGATACCGCTACACGCAAAACCTCTCGATAGGCGCTGATCTTCATGGACTTAGACTCCATACTTTAGTTGAGGGTAAGGAGTATAAAAAAGCGCTTCTTCTGCCGGCGGTAGGCGTTGATTATAACTTTGATCTAGCTGATGACTTAAAAGTTGTAACCAAAACCACAGGAACATTCACACCAAAAAATAGATACTTTTCTCAATATCTCGGTCTTTCGTTTGATCTTGGATTATCAAACTGTACTGCACTCAATGTGGGATATCAGTACAAAAATCTCTACTTAGATACGGATAAATACAAATCCGACCTCAAATTTAGCGGTCTATACGCCGGTATAGCGATGAGATTTTAGTACTAGTACTAACCTGTTCATAAATTTTCATTTCACATTGAAATATCTCTTTGAAAAGAGCTTGGAAATTGTTAAAATCAAATTTAACCACTATTTAGATAGACTATCTCCTCATGCAAAAGGATAAAATGATGTACAGTGTTAGTATCAAAGAAGCCCAAAAAATAGCTTCTAACTTACTTAACAAAAAGATAACTCAATCAAACATATCCTATTTGATACAGTATGGAGTTATCGATACGATACAAAAAGATAATACTATCTATCTTCATCAAGAGCAGCTATTAAACTACTTTAAAAAGCGGCACTCAAAAGAGCATGAGTATAGAGAAAAGTTTGGAGATGATATTAATTGGGCACTCTCCTTCGAGCAATATAAAGAGAGTGAAAGGACAAAGCATGTGCATAGGTTACATCCATATAAAGGTAAGTTTATACCGCAGTTGGTTGAATACTTTTTAGATAGCCATACTGATAACTTCAAGCAAGATCTCTATTTTAAAAAAGGTGATATTGTACTAGATCCCTTTTGCGGAAGTGGAACCACCCTTGTACAGGCAAACGAACTCGGTATCCACTCTATCGGGATTGATATATCAGCTTTCAATGCCTTTATAGCAAATACAAAACTCTCTAAAGTTGATACCAAGCTTTTACAACTTGAGTTAGAAAATATTAACGGTAAACTTGAAAAATTTATTGAAAACAGAAACTATATTGCGTTTGAGATTGAACTCATAGAAAAGCTAAATAACTTTAATACCAAATACTTTCCCGCACCGGAATTTAGAAAGAGGGTTAGAAACAAAGAGATCGATGATAAGATTTACGGTAAAGAGAAAACTAAGGAGTTTTTACCTATTTATAAATCTCTTCTCGATAAGTACAAGATTGATATTTCAGGAGCACACGGCAACACCTTTTTGGATAAGTGGTACATCAAACCTATCAAAGATGAGATGTTTTTTGTATTTGAAGAGATTAAAAAGATCAAAGATCAAGATATCAAAAATGTAATCGCTTTAATATTGAGTAGGACAATCAGAAGTTGTAGAGCTACTACTCATTCGGATTTAGCAACCCTAAAAGAACCTCAACTTACACCATACTATTGTAAAAAACACGGTAAGATATGCAAACCTCTATTTACTATGAAAAATTGGTTTAACCGATACTCCAAAGATACCGTCAAAAGACTTCAAGAGTTTCAAACACTAAGAAGCGATGCGCTTGCTAAATGCATTGTAGGAGATAGTAGAAAGATTAATATATTTGAAAAGATAGATGATGAAAACTTTATTGCAATACTGAAAGAAAAAAGAATCAAAGGTATCTTTAGCTCTCCACCCTATGTCGGGCTTATCAACTATCATGAACAACATGAATATGCTTATGATCTCTTTGGATTTAGACGAAATGACGAACTTGAAATAGGACCTCTCTACAAAGGAAAAGGAGCTAAAGCAAGAGAAGAGTATGTAGAGGGTATTAGCCAAGTACTAATAAACTCGAAACAGTTTTTGAGTGATGATTTTGATATCTTTCTCGTTGCAAACGATAAGTTCAATCTCTATCCTCAAATCGCCAAAAGAGCCGGTTTAAAAATCGTAAATGAGTTTAAAAGACCTGTACTAAATAGAGTCGAAAAAGATCGAAACCTCTATAGTGAGTCAATTTTTCATATGAAAGAGGATAGATGAATCATGTAAAAAAGCTCTTAAAAAGCGTTATAAGAGAGAAATTTCATAACTATCAAACCACCAAAGAGCCTGCATTTATGCCGTTTCATACTGCCCTACTTGGAAGAGATAGACTTGCACTTTATCAATTTATCCACTCTTTAAATACAAATTTCGGTACTACAATATTTGAACCTGTAGGAGTAGAGCTTGCAAAAAGTCGTTTTACATATGTAGAAAGGCAAACTGACATAAGCTGTGAAATCAGTGAAGAGGCACTAAAAGAGATAGATGTCATTATAGATAGTTTGACAATAGCTAAGATAAAACCAAACAAAAGAGATGAACTTGAAAGGATACGCAATAAAATATCTCAAGGTCAACCAAGGAAAGTCAAACTGACAAAAGTTGATCTCTATTGTCAAAACGGTGATGAGATATATCTATTTGACATAAAAACCGCAAAACCCAATAAAGGAAGTTTTTTAGAGTTTAAAAGAACCCTTTTAAAATGGAGTGCTGCGATCCTATCACAAAATCCAAAAGCGAATATTCATACTCTAATTGCCATTCCATACAATCCATACTATCCAAAACCGTATAGTAGATGGACGATGGCGGGAATGCTTGATCTACAAAACGAACTTATGGTAGCAGAAGAGTTATGGGATTTTTTGGGTGGAGATGGAAGTTATCAAAAATTGCTTAACATATTTGAGGAAGTAGGAGTCGAAATGCGTAAAGAGATAGATAACTTTTTTAGTCAATTCAATTGAGGCTCTTACATAGATTAGACTCTCGATAAATTGACTTATGCAATTATTATCTATCCATTCGAACTATAAAAAATCCTCATACCAAAAGAAACCGGTTATTACCGGGTTACTTCCTAACGATCTCAAAGTGGCTTCGTTTTTCCACAAGTGAAAGAAGATTGCCCTCTTTGTCAAATTTGATAACCCCCTCGCCGTCAACTCTACCCTTTTTGTAGTAGTAAAATTTACACTCATCGCCGTCGCATAACAAAGTGATATTTTTGATATCATTGATTTTGAACTTTTTAAATTTCGGTCGCTCTTTTAGAGACTCTTTGAAGGCGTAAAGGATCATCTTTTTATCTTTTTTATATTTGGCATCTTTTGAGCTTGGTTTATCTCCGCCGTAATAGATAAGATAATCCTCACCAAGCATAAATCTTGCGATCCTATTGGTAACTTTTGCCTTGAGATAGAGCTGTTCGATTGTACTTAGATCATCTATCTCCCCGAGTGTTATACCTCTAAATTTCACTTTATAGATATCTGCATTTAGTACTAATGAAAAAAATAGTGCTATAAATATAATCAATCTCTTCATCTTCATTCCTTTATCTTTGATACACCCTCATCATAAAAGATGAAAGTGTAATATTTGTGTAGTTAATATTTATTAGTACCAAACATTATGATGTAAGCGAATTGTATGCCAAAAAGAGCACGGCAAACGGAGCGATATACCTGATACTAAAGTACCACACGGCAAATATCTTCTCCCCCATCTCCGGTACTAACTCCTTCGCAACTCGCTCTTTGCTTAAAGCATATCCGACAAAGAGCGCTATCAAGATACCGCCAAGAGGCATCAAAAATGAATCAACCGCAAACTCAAGCGCATCAAAGAGGCTCTTTTTGCCTATCATCAAATACTCTTTAAACCCGTCAGTAGTAGAAAATACCACCAATATCCCCACGACATAGTACAAAAGTGAGTTAAATATCACCGCCTTTTTCTTACTCCACTCATATCTATCCTCCAGATACATAACAGCAGGCTCAACAAGCGATATCGCCGAAGTGAGTCCCGCAAACGCCATCCCGAGGAAAAAGAGAAGCGCTATAACCGTTCCAACAGTGCCAAGTTTTGCAAAAATTATCGGAAGCGACATAAAGACAAGTCCCGGTCCCTTAGCAGGCTCACCGCCAAACTGAAACAGAAATGAAAATATCACAATCCCCGCAATCAATGCTATAAATGTATCCAAAAATGCCACCCAAAGCCCGGCTCTAAAGATATTTGTCTCTTTTGGAAGAGCGGCGGCATACGCCATGATAGAGCCGATACCGATAGAGAGGGTAAAAAATGAGTGTCCCACCGCACGGATGATCGCTTCACTATTTAGCTTTGAAAAGTCCGGCGCAAACATAAATGCCAAAGCTTTAGAAAAGCCTTCAAACTGCATCGCATAGACCATAAGCCCCAGCAGTATCACGATCAATGTCGGCATTAGCAGTAAGTTAAACTTCTCTATACCGTTTTTGATACCCCCAAAAAGGATCGCCGCAACGATAGCGGTAGAGAGAGTATGAAAGGTTATCTGGAGCCAAGGTGAGGAGGCATAGAGGGTATTGAAGATATTTTGCGCATCTTGGAGATTTGTCGGAAGTCCGGTAAGCGCTACATAGAGGTAGTAAAATATCCACCCGATTACCACCGAGTAAAAGGTCATGATGATAAGCCCGATAAAGATGATATATCCTGCTTTCGCCCAAGCCCGTTTTGCTTTTGGCGCTTCATTTTCAAAGTTGCTTACCGCATCGGCTTGCCCTATCTTACCGATATACATCTCCGCCACCAAAAGCGACACACCGATGAGCAGTATCGTGATAAGGTAAACCATCACAAACGCACCGCCTCCATACACTCCCGTCATGTACGGAAACTTCCAAATATTTCCAAGCCCTACAGCCGCACCCGCCGCAGAGAGGATAAAACCGATCCTTGAAAACTGCGCTACATTTTTTCTCATCCTCACCTCCTCGATAAATATATCAAATTATGAAAAACTGTTGATTGAACGAAAACTTTATAATTTTGTCCTCGTCACTCCGTTCCTGCGGGATTGTCGCAAGCTCGGATAAGTTAAAAACTCAGCGTTAGCCGTAGGCTAAAAAAGTGCACCAACCCCGAAGGGGCGCTCTGCGTTTGCACTTTTTAGCAGAGTTTTTAACTGTTTGCGGAGCAAAAAATTATAAATCGTTTGAGTGAAAGCAACAGTTTTTCAAAAGATTCCACTATTTTACCACACTACCCTTTGACTCATAAAGTTTACACGGCTGACCGCTACTTTTTAGTACTACCGATGAGGGTATATTTGCGCTTTTAAAGCCGTACGCTCTGCACCCGTGCGGTGTTGAAGCTATCCAAGTAACATAGTAGTGCTTGCACCTTTTGCAATTTACCCTCAAAACCTATACCCCACACTAAAATATCCGTAGTTCGTACTAAGATCGATATCAAAGGGGCGTAAAATATCCGCCTCAAAAAAGTTAAACAGATTGACATCCACCGCATCTACAGACCAGCTTTTACGGACATATCCCAATTTAAAGTAGAAGTTTTTTGAGATAACGTAAGTTCCGTCTGAGTCATACCTTAGATCAATATCAAATATAGAGTAGCTTCCTTTGGTATCTACATTTGACTTAAAAAGATCAGAACTTACATACATCTTCTCAAAACCAAATCCAAAGCCGCCCTCCAAAGCAAATAGCGGTGAGAATGCCCATTTTGCTTTGATTTGGGGTCCTATTTTGTAGGTTTTGATATCCATATCCCACTTTTTCATCATATTATAGGCAAACTCTATCTTGCTTTTTAGATGCTTTGCTGAGATATTGGGAAGTGTGGCGCCGCTATTTAAGGCGATACCCAAGAAACTCTTACCTTTTTGAAGAAGCTTGTAACCCACACCGAAATTTAGATCAAACCCCACACTCTTATAATCCCCATTCACCGCTACCATATCTACCGCTCTATCTAAGTTATCATTTATACTTCCAAAAAAGGGCATCTGAACATCAGCCATATAGTTTGCGAAGTAGGTATTGGTGTTTTTATTATCCGAAATGTGAAGTTGGGCGTCAAAGTAGTAAAAGAGCGGAAGAGTGCTAAAATCGGTCGGCGGTTGCGAGAGGATAAAAACATCTATATCATGATCGACATCATGCTCCATAAACTTTGGATTGATAAGCCCTTTGATACTCATTTCAGTCTCGTAAGAGCCCCTGCCGTAGCTGATATCGAGTCCCCAAATATTATTTAGTACTAAGCTTAGTACTAATATTATCTTTTTCATTTATCTATTCCTTCTTTATCTCAAATAGTGTCAATATCATCTTCTCAAAACTATTTTGGTTGCTATCACTCACCATAAGATAGAGATTTTTATCGACCTTCGCCAACCCTTCATAGTTATCGATCTTCCAACCACTCTTGGTACTCAGATAAGCCAACAGTTTCGTTTTACAAACTTTATCTTTGATCGTACTTAGATCAATCTCTTTTAGTGTTATATCAAAATCAAACGAACTTGGATGAAAGTGTCTAAAAAGGGCTAAGATATGGTCATCATCTATCATCTCCATCTCAACGAGAGAACTATCTCTATCCTCTTTTTTGATCTTACATATCACGCCCTCTTTATCATAGATACGATGATATTTTTTGGAGTACTTTCGTAAAGGCTTTTCAGGTGAAGTGATATATCCACGCTTCTTTGAGTATGCCAAAGCTTCAAGCGCTCTATTTTTACCTCTATACTTATCTATATCTCTAAGTTTTTTGGGGAGCTTGAAGTTTTTTATCAATTTCCCGTCTAAACGATACGCCCAAACTCTCGGCTTCCTCTCAAATGAGATCAAAAGTAGCTTTTCTCCGCCATCTCTAACAAGCGCCATCCCTTCACTATCTCTATAGGGTTTTAAAAGCTTTTTACCGCCATAGCCTTTTAATTTAACACCACCTTTTAGTTTAAAAGAGTCTATTTTATTATCGTTGATAGTGATATCCGCCCAAAAGAGCTTCCCTTTATCACTCAGCATATAGAGACGCCTATTATCACTATCATACACCATATCCGATATCTCACAAAATTTTAATCCATCTATCTCTCTCTCTTTCAACACTATAGAGTCATAAATAGTGATATGTTCAATATCGTTAGTACTAACCCCTTTGGGACGAATATCATACCTTGTAAATGCCGAGAGCTTTAGTACTAAAAGAAAAACAATAAAATATCTCATCCTCTAAATCCTAAATCCTATATCCTATATCCTATATCCCAATATCCTCTTGATAGCAAGCGATGCCAAAGCCAAACCCATCGATGCGGTCACTCCCATGAAGGAGCCCATACTGCTGTTTTTAGGCTCTTCGGTAGAAAAAACCACATCAAAATCACCCTTAAATCCGCTCTTTTTTAGCTCATATCTAAACTTTTTTGCCAGCGGATCCCCATAAGTTTTCCATATCGTACTAAACGCTATCTTTGTCGGATCTATCCTCTTTGCTCCGCCAAGTGCGCTAATAAGCTTCTTAGAAACCGCATGAGCCAAAGCTACTTTAGCGGGAATGTCATCTATCGCATCAAGCACCAGATCATACCTGCTAAAGTCAAACTCCTTACACCACTCCTCGCTTACCTTTGCATCGATGGCGGTTAAGTCAGGAAAATTTCTCTGAAACACCTCCACCTTCTTCTCTCCGACCGCTTCACTTAGTAGTTGCCGATTTTGGTTACTCTCCTCAAAGGTGTCAAAATCCACTATCGTAATATCCTTTACACCCGTTCTAACCAAAGCATCCAAAGCTACTCCCCCTACTCCGCCGACACCAAGCAGAAGCAGTTTAGCATTTTGGATTGTTTCAAAATCTTCACCAAAAAGGTCGCGACACCGGCTATATCTCAAATCCACTCCTCAAGCGTTTTGAGATCATCATAGCTTGTCATGTCAAGCTTAACGGGTGTGAGAGAGACATATCCCTCATCAACCGCTTCAAGATCACTTAAAATCCCATCGCAACTCGGCTCCCAAGCAAGCTCATGAAGCCCTATCCAGTAGTACTCTTCACCTCTTGGGTTGATATGCATATGTGCGTCGTTACCGTAACAGCGATATCCCGCTTTTGTAATTTTATACCCTCTAAAGGCTTTGGAAAAGGGAATATTGACATTTAAAAGCCGTCTTTTGGGAAGCGGAAAAGAGCCAAAAAGTATCTTTTGGGTTATCTCTCTCGCTACCTTTTTGGCTAGATCCAAACCTATCTCATCCAAGCTTGAAGGAGTGCCTCTTAAGACTTGAGAAAATGCAACCGAAGGCACACCCTGAAGCACCCCCTCCATCGCTCCTGCTACCGTACCGCTATAGGTAATATCTTCACCCATGTTTGAACCGAGATTGATACCGCTAAGGACGATGTCGGGCTTCTCATCACCCTCAAATAGTGCGTTAAGTGCCAGATAGATACAGTCGGTTGGTGTACCGTCGTCAAGCTTGTAAAAATCCTTCTCAAGCTCTACAAATCTAAGCGGACGAGTCAATGTCAGGGAGTGTCCGCATGCCGACTTTTGTATCGTCGGAGCCACCACTATCACTCTACCTAGATCACTCACAGCCTCTACTAAAGCCCTTAATCCCTCACTCTCAAAACCGTCATCATTTGTTATCAATATCTTTTTCATAAAGAGTAGTATAGCAAAAAGAGCTAACTAAGTGCATAAAAACCTCAACCCTACTGATCTGCCACGCATCTGATACCTGCTGCCAATCTTGCCGTATCGGTAAAGCGCTTTCCGATATCCTCTAAAGCATAATTTGAGGTATAGACATAGATATCTTTTTGGTTTGTCATCATAAAGAGGCATCCCGGATTTGAAGCGGGATATTTTAGTTTAACGCTCCCTATATGATTTCTCATCGAACCCTCTGAATAACCCCATCTCTCAAAAAAAGTAAATTTCTTGGTACGCATCATCGAATTATTCATAAGAATTTGTTATCAGTTTCTCCATTTTTTGAA
>JALWLO010000020.1 GCA_027084135.1 Campylobacterales bacterium
GCATTGTTCACTCTCCTTCTCTTTCTATGTTACTTTATTTTAACATTTATTGGTTGGTTTTTCAGAGGACTCCATCAAAAAACCCGCTTCAAAAGGGGTAGGTACTCTCCAGTTTGTGATAGCGGCATAAGCCTCTTGACTAAATGCTCGGCAGTGAACTTTTGCCTTTTGGAGAAGATCTCCTTTTCTGAGTACTTTACAGGCTTCACTCGTCGTATTTATCCAAGCTCTTTTGCTGCCGTCAGATCTACTCTCGATCAGCGTATCTTGGAGATATTGGTAGCTAGCGCTTATATTTTCATCGATGCCATTATCTCCAACATCGGTTGAGTTATACTCACGCTTTAAACTTACGCTATCTCCTCCGCAACTATTTAGTACTAAGCTTATAACGAGTACTAAAGAAAAGAGATTGATTTTTTTCATTATTTTCTCTCAAAATATAATAATTATTTATAACATATTTCTCCTGAATTTCTCAAACTGATATTTAGACTATTTTGATAGAATAGAGAAAAACCAAAGGATATAAGAAGTATGGAAAATTTCCCAAACTGCCCAAAATGTGGAAGCGAATATACCTATCAAGATGGAGAGTTGCTTATCTGCCCCGAATGTGCTTATGAGTGGAATCCAGATACTCAAAATAGTGAAGATGAAGCTTTAGTGGTAAAAGATGCCAACGGCAATATTCTATCTGACGGCGATACGGTTGTGGTCATCAAAGACCTTAAAGTCAAAGGAAGCTCAAGCGGTATCAAAGTGGGAACCAAGATAAAGGGTATCCGTTTGGTTGAAAGCAATGACGGACACAACATCGACTGCAAAGTACCGGGAGTCGGAGCGATCAAGCTCAAACAGGAGTTTGTGAAAAAGGCGTAGGGTTAAACCCAAATTTTGCATTAAAAGGTGCATCATCTGCATTGATCATCGGCTAATGCAAATTTTGGGTTAAAGCCTATCGGCTACATACTTCGCGCTACTAAAACACCACTGAAAGTTGTATCCACCCAGTTCACCCGTTACATCTACCACTTCACCGATGAAAAAGAGATCTTTTACCAATCTGCTCTCCAAACCGTTAAGCTCCTGCGTATTTACGCCGCCTCTTGTCACTTCCGCTTTATCAAAACCAAAGTTTCCGGCAGGGGCAAACAGATAGTTTTGTAAAAGCTTTATCGCCTCTTTTGCTTCACGGATAGGCGTATCCTTGAGATCGTGAGCCTTTAAAAACTCTACTACAAAGCGTTTTGGGAGGGGGAGAGCGTTTGAGAGGAGTTTGTTGGAGTTTTTGACTCTCACCTCCGGCAAAAAGTTACATCTTATCTTCCCCTTTTTCCAATATAGAGAGGCATTTAGTACTACCGGTCCGGTGATACCTCGATGAGAGAAGAGAAGATCATCGACAAAAACTTTATCGCCTATCTCTATCTCGGCTTTGAGACTCACTCCGCTTAGACGCTTCATCCAAAACTGCTCCTTTTGCAGACTAAGCCCCACAAGCGCCGGTGTCGGTGTGATAACGGTATGTCCAAAATCTTTGGCTATCTTATATCCGATATCGGTCGCACCGAGCTTTTTGTAACTTATCCCCCCGGTCGCCACGACCACTCTATCGGCGATAATCTTTCCCTTTGAGGTATAGATAATAAAACTGCCGCTCTTTTCTACCTTTAAAATTTCGGCGATAAACTTTTTTTGATTTAACTTCCTAATGATCTCATCTGAACTTGATGCGAAGTATTGATTGTTTTTTACCTTTTGATAGTTGATTTCTTTGAAAAACGCTAGGGTATCTCTGTTTGAAAAGTGCCGCAAAACCTCCGAGATAAGTACTCTGTCTCCAAGATAGTTATCGGCACTTATAAACTCGTTTGTAAAGTTGCACTTCCCACCGCCGCTTACCTTGATCTTAAGGGGAATCGGATTGTGGTCGATGAGTATATACTCTCTCCCCTTCAAAAAATGAGCTAAAAAGAGCCCGCTAGCACCCGCCCCAAGTATCGCAATATCTGTTTTTATAATCATAACTCAATCAAAATTGATAAATAAAACTTGCATCAAATCCAAGAGATGAAGCTTTATAAAATTTATCAGAGAGTATATCTATTTTAAAATTTTTATACTCGTATCCAAAACCAAGAGTACCGAAACGACTTTCATACATAAAATTTAAAGTATGTAGTTTATTAAGTTTATGTGAAATTTGAATATATGGAAAGTATAAATGATACATTAAATCTATACCACCAAAAAAAGTACTATTATCTACTGTTATGCTCGCTTCTACTTTATATTTTATTTCTAAAGTTTGTATATCATTGCTATTCTCTTCCAAGCCGCTAACAGTAGGTGAGTATTTCACATATCCATTTTTATCATAATTTTTATTATCTGTTTTTAGTAAAACCTTGCTATAAGGGAGGTCATGCCAATAAATCTTGCTTAATAGATCATTTATTAAAAACTTCATGTTAAATTTAGATTCTCTATTTTCTATAAAAAATCCTATATGAGAACCCAACCCATATCCTGATGGAGATTCAACATCCAATTTGTATAGATAATTATGCGTATAATAGTATGACGCATATGCATGAATATCATAGTCTTTCGTACTAATCGCTTTAGCAAAACCGTTGATATAGCCATTTTGCATCTCTAAACCGTAAGAGATATAAACTGCAGATCCAAAATAAATAGCAAATCTATCATTATCATATATCTTTTTATCCCCGGAAAAGATTAAACCCTGCTGTTTGATTCCATCTATCTCTAAATTTAGCAAATATCTCTTTTTGGTTTTCAACTCTTTTTTATTTTTAGCCCGATAATATAAATCTGTAAAATCTTTATCTGTATCGATAAACGCACTGTATTGGTAAAAATAACCTATAAAATAGTGATCCTTTATATAATAATTCAAATCTACCCTTGAATCTAACAGAGCAACATTTTGCCCACGCCTTGGTCTATACTTTCCATGCCAATCATCAAAAAACTCTTCTAGTGCTATAGGGTCATTTGCAAGAAATAGTTTCATGTCAACTTTAATCGTTTTATCTTGAAGCTGTTGAAGAGGATCAAAAAACTGTATGACTCCCGCATAGGAGCTTATCACAAAAAGTATGTTGCCAATACAAACGATTGGCAACACTTTTGTTTTACGGAAGTGATTCAAATGTACCATCTACATACTTTATCACAGGTACACCTCTTCTCTCTTGAAGCTCACCTACCACTTCGCCATTCCTTGTTACAATACTTTGTGAACCGTAAACAATTTTTCCGTTTTGAACCTTGATGACCGCTTTGATTCCATTGTGACTTGATAAAACTATCTCACCGTTTTTACCACTGATATCAAAATCCCCCCGACCGGTAAGCGAAGTAGATCCGTAAACATAGTTAAGTGTAAATTGATTTTTTTCATTTGTATTGGCATATCCTAAATTTAAGATCATTTCAGGGCGATTAGAGATCTTTAATTTTCCGTTTATACTTAGATTTAACTCCGCTATTTCCCCGTCACCATTAACTAAATTTATCGTTTTCGCATTAAGCCAATCAATATCAACTTTACCCCATATATAACTATCATTACTTGTATTGCTTAATTTTCCGTTAAAAACGATTTTTGTAGGAACATAACCACTATTATATACCCTCTCTTTTGCATCTAAATAGATATCAAAATATGAAATTTGAGGATTTCGACAACTACTGCTAGTGATAGTTACATGGCTATCCTTTATGATATTTGTAAAACCTAAAGCGCTATATCTGACCGGCTTATTAGGTGGTAAATTTTCACTATTTCCCTCAAAACTCACACTAATCCTCTCACCATAAACTGTCATCTCATGAGATACTCCATTTGCATCAGTAAAAGTTGCAGTTACTCTATTATTTGCTTCTTTAGTACCGTTAAAATCTATTCGTATAGGAGCAGCTCCAACTCTTTCACTATTTTTTATTTTAGGACAAAATATTTTTCCATCGATATAGGTTACTCCATTCTCATATCTCATGGATAGCTCTTCTAAAACCATATTTGGGCAACTTTCATTATGTATAGAGATATTATCAAATGTTAATCCCACAAAATTATTATAATCTTCCTTTATAGGTGCTGCAATCTCAGGAGAAGTGTCTAGATTGTCCTCAGGATTTAAATTTGCTATATTTCCATCTATAACCGCACTAAAGCTACTCCCGTGACTGCTTAATTGATGTTCAATACCGTTTGGGTCTTTGTAGATTGCTGTTGCATCCTCTAGTTCTGTTATCTCTCTATGATCACCCAGACAAAAAGCGTTTACATATAGATGTGTTTGATACTCTGTCTCCTTAAAACTATCACTTTTTATACTGCTATTTCTTACATAGTTTTGTAAAGAAAGCTCTCCGGTTATCTCATAATTTCTCGCCCTTCCAGTAAGTTTTGCACCTTTAAAAATGATATATTTTGGATCAATATTATCACCGTTTACGATATAATAAGCACTTAGTACTAAATCCTTTAATGAAAGAGAGTAGTCTGCACTTGTCAATGACACATCATTGAAATGTAAATCGGCTCCATAACCCTTTTTTACTAAAGATATATCTGCTTGTATCTGTTGTATATTTTTGTTTATATGAGTTGCTCTTTCTATTTTTTCAACTTTTTTTGGTTGTGTTAGTAGATCAACATGTACATTAGTTTGATTATCTGTACTATTTGACTCATTTGAAAATTTCAATGTAGAATTTGGCTGCTCAGTGTTGTTATCATCAACATTTATCTCTTCAACATTAACATTAGGAAAATTTGACCTTGAAGATTGAGGATCAAAATAGTCACTCTTTAATGGAGTTGTACCATCGAATTTTATATCTATTTTACCGGTAAAATTTTTTAGTGATATCTCTTTTGGTAATGTAACGGTTCCTTTGTATCTCTCTTTACCGTTCTCATACACTGTATAGCTCCATAGCAAGGAAGATTTTTTTTCATATAAAATAGATCTATTATCATTTATGTTTTTAGTTGCTTCTTCACTCTCTTCATCAATCAACTTTAAAATATCGCTGATTACTTTTGCAACTGTTTTTCCTGCTGCATCTATATTTAGTGACACTTTTTGAAGCGTAGTTGAAAGAATTTTAGCTTCCGTATCTAAAAATCCCGCTCTTCCTTTACCCTGATAATCTACTACACTTATAGCTTGACTACGAAGTTCATTGAAAAAATCTTTTGCAATAGTGATACTATTTTTATTTTGAAATTTTTCTTGATTTGAAATATAAATCCCGTCATTTTTCGTTAAATTGTTACTTATACCATTTTTTTTCATTATGTTGGCAAATTTTTTAGCTAACTCAGGATTGTCATCTCCCATTTCACCATCTTCAAGGTCACTTCCTATTTCATCAATCACATGAAGCACTGAACTATTTTCTCGCTTTGCCATTTCATGAAATGATTCAATAACTTTCATATACTGCCTATTTTGAAGCGGATCTTCGCCGATAGGATCAAATCCAAACATTTCGCCTATGCTATTTTGGGCACTCTCAAACTTCTCCTTTGTCATAATGTCGTTCGCTTTTATCTGTCTAACTACAAATTCGCTCAGTGGTGTTATATTTACTTTTACATTTTTTGTGTTAGGCGTTATTATAGCGGCAGAACGTAATTTTAGTTCTTGATTACAAGGTTTTTTCTCGCCGTTTGAAGAGTCTAATATTTTTGATTTTTCATCACAGGTAACTTCAACTATAATTGCACCATCATGTTTAACATTTAATAGATAAGTACCAGTATTTTCATCGGTTCTACTTTTAGCTAATACTTTTGAGTCATTTGATGCATCATAGACTTTAATCATTCCGCCTAAAATCAAATCATCAACTGCCACTCCCGATATTTGGATGATATTCTTACTTGATTTATCACCGTTTCCTCCACAACCTATAAAGAGAAAAATTGAAAACAACAAAACAACAAGTAGCTTCATAACAACCTCCTTAAACATTCATTAACAATAGTATAAAGTATATCAAATAAATAAAATCTTAATATTACTAAATCTTCACCCTCTCCCCTAGCTTGGCGTAACTTCTTCCGACTCTTGCCACTGAGTTTAACGCCTCTATCTCTCCATCCACATAGAGATAATTGATCTTCACGATAACCGGTATCGTTTGGCTACCCTCCAGATCTACCTCTTTGAGATATTCGCAAAACATCGCTACCTTAACCCCTTCAACCATAGGGGGATAACCCTCTATCAACGCTTTAGTACTAATATTAAACTCATCAGCCTCACTCACATCTGCCGGCAGAGATGATGCGGTCTTGTTCATGGTCTCCAAAAACTCCTCCTCTACCATACAGACGACGCACCTCTTTTTCTCTCTTAGGTTTCTAAGTGTATCTTTTGGTTCACCGTTTTCTTTGTGTCCGATAGAGATAAGAAGGGTTGGAGGGTTTGAAGATAGCGGTGTAAAGTATGAAAACGGCGCGATATTGATCACCTCATCTCCCGTAACTACCCACGCAATGGGTCTTGGGATCACAACACCCGCCATCAGATGATATCTCTCCGTAACACTTTTGGTACTCATATCTACTATCATTATCTTCTCCTAATCAACAAACTCGACTACTTCATCGAAGCCAAGCCTCACTTTTTGGGGCGGCTCTTTGACTCTATATCCAAATGTACAGATCACGCTTAACTGCCACTTTTTCGTATCAATCCCAAGCAACACCTCCACCTTCTCCTTCTCAAGCCCCTCTATCGCACAGCTATCTATATCGATGGAAGCCGCCGCATTCATCATATTTGCTAGGGCGATATAGGTCTGCCTCGCCGACCAGCAGTATAGCTTCTCATCACTGCTTAACACATCTTTTAAGTGTGAGCTATATCTTTGTATATATGCCTCTATCCTCTCTTTGGGCAGATCCCTTCTCTCAAATCTTTTTCGAACGACACCGCTTTGGGGTTTGAGATTTTCGATAGCGGCAAGTATCACCACTAAAAATGAGCAGGTTGTCAGTTGTACCTGATTCCAACAGAGGGGTTTTAAAGCCTCTTTTAGCTCTTTACCTCTTACCACCAAAAACTTCCAACCCTCCTGCCCGAAAGAGCTGGGGCTTAACCTTCCCGCCTCTAAGATATACCTCATATCCTCATCGCTCACCCTCTTTGACTCATCAAATATTTTACAAGCGTGGCGAAACTCCATCATCTCCAAAAAATCTTTTGCCATGGAAACTCCTCAAAGGACTCATCCCAAATTGGGGTTAATTTATAAAATGTT
>JALWLO010000021.1 GCA_027084135.1 Campylobacterales bacterium
TGTTTGATTTTTTGTATGAATATGGCAGTGATTCGGGAAATATTCCATCCTGTAGCTAAAGTTTTAGCATTTTATGACGATATAGTAAATACAATAAATTTAAAAAAAAGGATATGATATGAAAAAAGTTGTATTATCTATCATGGCTGTCGGTGCATTAAGTCTACTTTCCGCTGATGGTGCGGCACTATATAAAAAGTGTGCGGCATGTCACGGACAAAATGGTGACAAACCTGCTCTTGGTAAATCTGCTATCATCGCAGGACAAGATGCGGCTAAAATTGTTGAGTCACTAAAAGGTTACAAAGCGGGTACGAGAAATGTAACAGGTCAAGGTGCCGTTATGAAAGGTCAAGTCGCTTCTATGAGCGAAGATGATATGAAAGCGGTTGCTGAGTATATTTCTAAACTTAAAAAGTAATGTCCCACACCGATAGAGGTTCTTCCCTCTATCTTTCTACCCAAAGAGACTTTTTACTCCTTCTATCATTTTAAATATTGTGAAATTTCCTATTTTGTGCTAAACTATCCATAGGGGAGAAATATGGAAGAGTTAATAACTGCGATCAAAGAGAATAATCTACTTAAGGTAAAAGTGGCACTCAAAAAGGGTGATATAGACCTCAATAGCTTTGTAGAAATAGGTGAGGATGAAGAGGTAACGCTACTCTTTTATGCCATCAGAGAGCGGGTTAATCTAGATATTATCAAACTACTTTTAGATGCCGGTGCAGATATAGACTATGTGGATGAGAGTGGAGTGGGTGTCTTGGACAAAGCGGTTATCTATGGCAATAAAGATCTTATCAATTACCTTGTTTTGGAGAGAGGATTTGATATCAACACTACTAAGCGAAAAAGCGGCTTAAGCCCTTTTATACAGTCATGCTGCTATGGAGATGTCGACCTAGCTAAGTATATGTATGAGTTGGGAGCAGATGCAAGCTATAGAGATAAACTTGGCATGAGTGCCCTTGATTATGCCAAAAGACTTGGACATAAAAGGATGCAAAGTTTCTTAGAAGAGCTTGAAGAGAAAAAGGGCTAATTTTTTCATCATTGAGCCTCGTCAATCTTTTATTTAGATTTTTTGTTATAGTTATTTAATCCAAAATTTATCATGCAAAAAAGGAGGAGAGATGGCATACTTTCCACTCTTTTTAAATCTTGAAGGCAAAAAGATACTCATCATCGGCGGCGGTAAGATAGCGGGTGATAAGCTTGATCACCTGTTGGATTTTACCACCGATATCACGATCATCTCTCCTCTGGTTTCTATCTACATTACAAAGATGATCAAAGAGCACGCGTTAACCTATATCGAGAGGGAGTACAAAGCGGGTGATATAGATGGGTTTGATATCGTGATAGGGGCGACTGACGATAGAGAGCTTCAGGAGGCTATCAGCACAGAGTGCAAAAGTAAAGATATTCTTTGCAATATCGTCGATAGAAAGGAGCTTTGCGACTTTATCTTCCCATCATACGTAAAAAAAGGGGATCTCACTATCGCCATCTCAACTTCGGGTGCTTCACCGGCTGTAGCTAAACACTTGAGAATGTTTTTGGAGTCTATCTTGCCTAGCGATATCGAAGAGTTTCTCAAGGATATGAAAAATTACCGCAAAGAGATGCCTCAAGGTGAGCTAAGGATGGCATTTTTAGAGGCAAAGGCGAAAGAGTTCTTTGCAAAACTCAGGTATTCGTAGCCGACGCAACATTAATCCTTTTTCGATACAATTACAAAAGTATTTAACCCACAATTTGAGTCTATTAAACTTTTCAAGGATTGATAATGATGCCACCCAGTACTAACATAACGCTACTTGACGGGCTTGACAGCAGTTTCAAGGATGAGTTTAGAAAACATGCCAATATAGTAGAGTTAAAAAAGGGTGAGCCGTCATTTATGGGTGATGACCTTGAGAAACACTTCTACATCGTAGTGTCGGGTATGATAAAATCCTACCAGATAAGCTTTACAAACGATAAGGAACAAACCCTCTTTTTCTATCGCACAGGTGATATGTTTGATACGATCATTTTGCTTGACGGAAAGCCGCATGATGTGATGTATGAGGTTTATCAAGATAGCACATTGGTACAGCTACCTATCACTTTGGTTAGAGAGTGGCTGATCACCAATAGAGCCTTTAACCAGAAGTTTTTCCCCTATTTAGCCCATCAGATGAGAGCAATGGAAGAGCTTGCGACTGACCTCTCGCTCAATGATACGATGCAAAGACTCATTAAACTGCTTCTTCAAAATATGGATAAAAACAATCCAAGCAAATACAACCTCATCCCATCCCTCTCAAACAAGGAGATAGCCTCGCTGATAGGAAGCGTACGACAGGTAGTAGAGAGACATCTAAAGGAGTTTAGACAAAAGGGTCTTATAGAGGGCGATAAACGGCATCTTGAGATAAAAAATATTGAAGCACTTCTTGCAAAACTGTAGGTTACTCAAAGCTACAACTTTATATGGATAGACTCAACTTTATTTATTTAAATATAAGCATATTTACTTCATGTTAATAATCAAGGTTTATAATTGCCGATATTGGATAATCTGAAGAATAGTGCTCATCGAACAACATCTGCAGTGTTGTGGTCAAAATCTTTGATTTTGGGTACCACAGCGAAGCCGTTTGAGATGAGCACTATTCTTCAGATTTTAAACCGTTATATAAAGTCAAAAGGATAGAGATGAATAGCACAATCGAGCAGATAAAAAATGAGGTCAAAAAGATCATCGTCGGGCATGAGGAGTTGGTGGACTCTTTATTGATAGGTCTCATCGCCAATGGTCATATACTAGTTGAAGGTGTACCCGGACTTGCAAAGACGACCGCTATCAACGCCCTTGCCAAAGCACTCGGTATCGAGTTTAAGAGGGTGCAGTTCACACCCGATCTGCTTCCCAGCGACATAACCGGTACGGAGATATACTCTCCAAAGACAGGGGAATTTAGCGTCAAGAAGGGACCGGTTTTTACTAACCTCTTGCTTGCCGATGAGATAAACAGAGCACCGGCAAAGGTACAAGCGGCACTCCTTGAGGTGATGCAGGAGAGGCAGGTGACTATCGGTGATACCACCTTTAAAGCGCCAGATCCTTTCCTTGTCATGGCGACGCAAAACCCGGTCGAATCAGAGGGTGCGTACAGACTCCCTGAAGCACAGCTTGATAGATTTATGCTTAAAGTAAATGTCGGTTACAACACGCTTGAAGAGGAGATGGAGATCGTCGAGAGAGTAGCGATAAAAGGGTTTGATGCTATCAGCCAAGTGGCAAACAGCGAAGACATAAGAGCGCTCAGAGATGAGGTGAAAAAGGTTCATGTAGATAAGGAGGTGAGAAAGTATATGGCAAAGCTGATATTTGCCACGAGATACCCGAAAGAGTACGGCATAGAGGGACTCGATGAGTATATCAGTTTTGGTGCAAGCCCAAGGGCATCCATTGATCTCTATAAAGCATCAACGGCGGTTGCCTTGCTTAGAGGCAAAGACTATGTAACACCGCTTGATATCGGCTATATCGCACCCTCAGTTATGAGGCATCGTATCATCCTCAACTACAAAGCCCAAGCCAAAGAGATAACGACCGATAAGGTGATCCAAAAGATAGTCGAGACGATAAAAGCGCCGTAAGTTAAGGATATTTTGATGGATGCAAAAGCCAAAGAGATACTCATCAGAGCCAAAAAAGATGTCTTTAGCGCTAACTTGGGAGAGCACTTAACGCCTCTTAGAGGAGACGGGCTTGACTTTAACGAGATAGCCGACTACAACTACGGCGACGATGTACGAAAGATCAACTGGAAAGCCTCCGCTAAAAGCAACGCGCTTAAGATAAATATCTTCAACGAAGAGAGGGAGCTCAATATCGTTGTTGCTTTGATAATGGGTGGGAGTATGCTCTTTGGTACAAAGCGGTTAAAAAGTGAGGTGGCGACAGAAGTTGCGGCACTTTTGGCATTTTCCGCTTTAAGCAATGACGATAGACATAGCGGGATATTTTTTAGTAACAAAGAGGAGAAATTTTTTAGACCGACAAAGGATGAGAGTATCGTTTATGAGATGGTAGAGAGTGCCCTTGGTTTTGAGTATAGAGGAAAAGAGGGTGATATGAGAAGCTTTGTAGAGTTTATAGAGCAGACGATCAAAGAGAAGTCTCTCATCTTTGTTATAGGGGATTTTTACGGTGAGGTAGACTTTAGTACTATCGCTCATAAGCATGAGTTGTATGCGTTAATAGTGAGAGATATGTTTGAGGAGGATCCGGCATTTTATGGAGAGTATGAGTTGATAGATCCAAATTCGCTTGAGAGAGCAAATATGAATATCGACGCTTTAGTACTAAATGAGTACAAAGCCAAACTCAAAGCGCATGATGCGAAGCTTGAAGAGCACTTTTTGGAGCATCGTATAACATACGGCAAGATATATAGCGACGATGACCTATTTGTCAGACTGAGCGAGATCGTAAAGGGCTAATATGGAAGGATTGAAGGATATAAAGGGTTTGGTTAAAGTGCCAGATAACTCACTATGGATAGATATCGCTATACTCTTAGTACTAACGCTTATCATCAGCTACCTTATCTACAGATATGCTACAAGGCTCAAACCGACTCCGAAACCTTCTCAAAAAGAGTTAGCCAAAAAAAGGCTCAATGAGGTAAAACTCGATGACGCAAAGGGTGCGGTTTACTTGGTACTAAATGATGGAGAGCTGTTTGTAGATGAGAAAAACCGAGAGCTTTTTGAGAAGATCAAACAGCTGAGTGAGCCCTATAAATATAAAAGGGAAGTTCCGCCTTTGAGTGATGAGTTAAAAGAGGCGATAAGGGAGTTTGTAGGGGGTATAAGATGACCGGGTTAGTACTGGAGTACCCTTACGCTCTTTTGATTGTTGTGCTTTTTATCGCATGTCTCTACTTTTGCAAGCCAAAGGCTACGGCGCTCTATTTCCCAAACCTAAAAATGCTAAAATCAGCCTCTAAAGGGAAAGAGAGCTTGTTAAATCTCTTGAAGTTTCTCATAGCCGTTTTGCTTGCCCTTACCCTTGCCTCACCCGTTAAACAAAACACGATAACTATCAAAAATGACAAAGGGTATGAGATATCACTTATCCTTGATGCAAGCGGTTCGATGAGGGAGTACAACAAATTTGACATCGTAAAAGAGATCGTAGAGGATTTTATCAAAAAGAGAAAGAGCGATAAGCTGGCTCTAAGCATCTTTGCCGACTTTGCCTATGTGGCGGTACCGTTAACTTACGATAAGAAGAGCATTTTAAGGCTTCTTGAGAGGGTTGAGGTGGGTATCGCCGGAGAGAGGAGAACGGCTCTGTACGAAGCGCTGTTTCTTAGCTCAAACCTATTTAAAGACTCACACGCTAAAAATAAGATAGCCATACTTTTAACCGACGGTATGGATAATGTCGGAAATATCCCCCTCGATGTGGCGATAAAGAGAGCCAAAAAGTACGGCATCAAAGTCTATACTATCGGTGTAGGCGGCGTGGGGGACTTTAACCCCGCTGTGTTAAGGAAGATAACCAAAGAGACGGGCGGAGAGTACTTCAGTGCCGGTAGCGTAGATGAGCTAAAGAGGATATATAAGACGATCGACAAGCTTGAAAAGAGTGAAATCAAAGTCGATAAATATGTCAAAAAGAGCTACTTTTACGGCTATCCTCTCTCTTTGGCGCTACTGTTGATGCTGGTCTATTGGCTACTGACAAACAGGAGGGTGAAAAATGCACTTTAAGTATCTTGAGGTATTGTGGCTGATTGTGCTTTTGATCCCGCTATTTTTCGTCGTAAAGGGTGCAAAAAACTCTCTTGAAACGCTCTTTACCAAAGAGACGCAAAGGGTAGTGTTTGAAAAGCAGAGGGGGCTATTTTTCTCCAAAAAAATTCGCTCATATCTGCTTCTGTTATCTATGATATTTGTGATCGTTGCGCTTGCCAGACCCTATGAAGATAGAGGGGAGATCAAGGTAAAGAGTTCATTTGTCAATGTGATAGCGGCGATCGATATATCAAAGTCGATGTTTTGTGATGACTTGTACCCAAACAGGTTCGAGTTTGCAAAGCGAAAGTTCTTTGATGCGCTTGATTATTTGAAAGATACGCAAGTTGCGCTACTGGGCTTTGGGGATAGGACATTTTTGATCTCGCCCCTTACCAAAGATATCAACTCTTTGAGATTTTTGGCAAAAAATTTAAGACCCGAACTTTTATCGCTCAAAGGAACGAATATTATGGAGCTTTTAAGATCTGCTAATAAGCTATTTGGCGATGAGAAAAACAAGAGCCTCTTGATCTTCACCGACGGCGGTGATAAAAAGCGTTTCGATGAAGAGATAGCCTACGCCAAAGAGCATCATATCAGAGTCTATGTGTATCTCACCGCTACCGACAAGGGCGGGGTCATCAAGGATGAAAACGGGGTCATCAAGGACAAAGAGGGAAATATCGTTATCGTTCGGGCAAACCACGCCATCAAAGAGTTAGCACTCAAAACGGGCGGAGCATATATGAGATACTCTTTAAGCAGAGGCGACATCAAAGGGCTTATCGAGCAGATAAAAAAGGATTTCGGTACGAAAAAGAGTGAGGAGACGACGATAAAGGATACGAAGGAGCTCTTTTACTATCCGCTTGGAGCGGCGATAGTGCTCTATTTTATGTCTTTGTTTTCGCTTCCAAGAAGGAGGACGGCATGAGAGTTTTGGCACTGCTGTTTATATCACTAGTACTAAATGCCGGTATGCTTGACTTTTGGCACTTAAAAGAGGCGAAAGAGGCATACCGAAACAAGGCGTATGAAAAAGCCGCCAAGCTATACCAAAGCATAGAGAGCGACGAGGCGAAATATGATGCCGCAAATAGCCTCTATCGAGCCAAAAAGTACAAAGAGGCGCTATCGCTGTACGAAAGCATCACGGATGAAAAGCTACAGTTCCAAAAGTTTCACAATATGGGAAACACTCTCGCGCATCTAAACAAGATCGATGAAGCGATAAAGGCGTACGAAGAGGCTCTAAAGATAAGAGAGGATAAGGATACGAGATACAACCTTGAGCTTTTAAAAAAGCGAAAAAAGCAGCAAGAGAAGAAAAACAGACAAAACAAAAAGCAAAACAAGAAAAATAAAAAAAATCAAAATAAAAAAGATAACAAAAACAAAAACAACAAAGATAACAAGCAAAAGAACCAAAACCAAAACAAACAGGGC
>JALWLO010000022.1 GCA_027084135.1 Campylobacterales bacterium
GTGCGACACTCGATGCTAGTGGTATCGATATGAGTGGATTTAGCGGTAGTGTGACGATCAATGACGGTAGTGACAATGACAGCATCACGGGAAGTAGCGCAGGTGACACGATCGCAGTTGACGGCGGTAGTGATGCGATTAACGGTAGTAGTGGAGATGATACTATCACACTTGATAGTAAACCAAGCTCTATTGACGGCGGTGACGGAACGGATAAGGTAGTCATCAATAGCAGTATGGATTTGAGTGATATTGCGATAAGCAATGTAGAATCGTTTGAGGTAAAAAGTGGGGTAACGCTTACAATCGATGCTTCACAGATTCCGGGTAACGGTATTATCAACAACGGTACAGTATCTGTTACCAATCTCGACGGTTCTCCAACTGCTGATCTCAGTAAGATTTCCGGAGGAAGTGTAGATGCGACGAGTGACGGTGATGTGACATTTACAGGCAATTTAGGTAGTGCTACGGTGCATGTCACAAGTGGAACATTTACGGCTGATGCCTCTATTGTGAGTGGTCAAACGATGGATGGAAGCGGAACGATCAGTGTGACAAATCTCGATGCTAAAACAGATGCCGACTTTAGCACTATCGATAGTGCGACGACACTGAATGTGGATTGGTCTGGAGATGGAACCTATAGCGGTAATCTTACCGGTGTTGATCAGCTCACCGTATCGAGTGGAACAATGAGTGTGAATGACTCAATCTTAGGTACAACAAGTGTGAATGGTAGCGGTAACTTGACGGTCACAACCGATGATCACAACAGTGATCTAAGCAGTGTCAATATCAGCGGAACGCTTACTGTCAATGATACAAGCGGTGATGATACAATCACAACTTCTGCAAATGGGGATGTGGTCAATATCTCCGGCGGAAATGATACGGTAAACTTGGGATCAGGTGATGATACCGTAGTACTAGATTTTAGCAATGTTAGTACTATCGATGGGCAAGGCGGAAGCAATACGGCGAAACTTACCGGATCGGTAACGGCAGACGATAGTAACTTTAGCGGTGCACAAAATGTAACCAATATCGATACACTCGATCTAACCGGACTGACGATCGATGGAGCGGATGATAAGGAGTTGATTATTACCTCTGATATGATCAAAAATTGGGATAACGGGGATAATAAAATCACCCTAAAGATCAATACCGATCAAGCGGAGAATATCCAAGTAACCGCCGATAGCAGTAGCGATAGCGGCGATGACTCTTCAACGGTGCATGAGAGTGTGACGGATAACACCACTTACACCTTTAGTGACGGTACGGAGCTGATCGTGGATGTGGTGTAGAAATGGGGTAAAGTTAAAATAATTCAATAAATTGGCATAAAATTTGCTTTTTTTGTATCATAAACAAAAGGAGCAAAATGTCACAAAGGCTTTTAGAAGATTTTCGTGAGGCTCTCAAAGCCCACCGAAAGGGTGATTTAAAAAGAGCAAAATCTCTCTATATCGAGATATTAAACAGAGATGAAAAACATATAGATGCCGCTTTAAACTTGGCAAATATCTACCTCAAAGAGCATCGCTACTCATTTGCTATCGATCTTTTGCAAAAAGCTTTAAGATTTGCGCCGCAAAATGCACTTATCTACAACCAACTTGGCATTATTTATGAAAAGATAGGAAAGAGTGATCGTGCGATAGAGCACTATAAAAATGCGATACGGGTTGATGAAAAGTTTATCAACGCTTACAATAATATTGGGGCGATGATGTACCGCCAAAAGCGCTATAAAGAGGCGATAGAGATATTTAAGCTCTCACTGCAAAAAGATCCCGATGTCGTAGCAACCTATGTCAATATCGGTGCGGCGTGTCATCGTGCCAGATTGTATGAAGATGGTATCAGATATCTAAAGCAAGCTATCAAGATGGAGCCAAACAACAGTGGTGCCTACGGTAATTTGGGTAATATCTATAATAAAACCAAAGAGTATGAGCTTGCTTTAGAGGCGCATAAAAAAGCCTTGGTATTAGATCCAAAGAGTGCTTCAAATCATGCCAATATCGGGATTACTTACAAAAATTTAGCAGAGTATGAGAAGGCGAAGGAGGCACTGCAAAAGGCGATAGAGATCGATCCAAACTTCACCAATGCCCACTTTGACTTGGCGACAACCTATCTGATACTTGGAGAGTATGAGGCGGGATTTAGAGAGTATGAGTGGCGTCTGAGAAAAGAGGAGATGATACCTATCCTTAGAAATCTGGGATCGGTACTAAAAAAGCCTAGATTTACGCTTGATCTGCCGACAGAGGAGAGAACGCTGCTGCTTTGGTCGGAGCAGGGGTATGGAGATATGATACAGTTTGCGAGATTTGTAAAAGTACTCAAAGAGCGTTTTCCGAAATTGAAGATAAAGGTAGAGGTGAGAGAGGCGCTTAAGGAGCTTTTTGAGGCGCAAAAGTATTTTGATGAGGTAGTAGTTAGAGGAGAGGAGATAGGTGAGTTTGATTATCAACTGCCTCTTATGAGTTTGGCACATCTACTCAATGTAAGCTATGAGGAGCTTCCAAATGAACCCTATCTGACTCTACCCAAAGGTGAGAAGTTTAAGATCAAAAAACCTAAAAAGAGAAAGTGTATCGGTGTGGCTTGGAGAGCGAGTGTAACGAGTGAGAGTTATGAGGGGAGGGTATTTGATCTCAAATATCTTGAACCGCTTATGAAAGATAGAGCGCTTAGGCTCTACTCCTTTCAAGTAGGGGATAGTTCCCAAATTGATGCCTATAAGCAAAAAGATATCTTAAATCTTGAGCCAAAACTCAAAAACTTTAAAGAGAGTGCTTTGGCGATGCGGGAGATGGATCTTATCATCACTTCCGATACATCGGTGGCACACCTTGCGGGTGCGCTTGGCAAAAAGTGTTTTGTGATGCTTCAAAGAGATGCCGAGTGGAGATGGGGGTTAGATGAGTCTAGTACTAACTGGTATCCTAGTACTAAGATGATTCGCCAAGAGAAGCAGAGGGAGTGGAGCAGTGCATTTGAGAAGTTATATCAAGAGATAGAGGAGTTTAAAAAAGGATGACGGCACCGATAGGAAGTATCAGGGATGAGAGTTTACTTAGAGCATATGAGGCGATGCTCGCTTTTCATTTTGGGGAGGTAAAGAGGAGTACGATTTCTCGCCTTTCACCCAAACCGCTTGAGAAGTTGGATATCCATGCGATTAAAGTGATCTCAAGGGAGATGGGACTCAAAACGCGCACAAAAAAGATCTCTCTGAGTAAGATAGATAAGCATCAATTTCCGCTTATTGTTATGCGAGATGATACCAAAGATGCCTTGATGGTTCTTGGTATAGAGGGGAGTGTAGCGAAGATAAGAAGAGACAAAGATAGTGAGATTGAGGCGATTCCTCTAAACTCTTTGAAGCGCTATGAGAGGGTGATATTTGTGATCAAACCTGACAAAGAGATAGCTCATTTAGAGATAGGGGATAAAAAGGATAAGTCATGGTTTTATGGACCGCTTAAAAGAGAGTATAAGCGCTTTATCGAGATAGGTTTATTGACGCTATTTATCAATATATTTGGTTTGGCGCTGCCGCTTTTTACGATGAATGTCTATAATAGGGTCATCCCAAACTTTGCCGTGGAGACTTTGGCGGTACTTGCGTTTGGAGTGGGGCTTATATTGATATTTGATGTGATCTTTAAGAGTGTTAGAATGAAGCTACTTGAGCAGGTGACACATAAGTTGGCAAACCACTTTGAGGAGGAGTTGTTTAAAAAGAGTTTGGCTATACAGAGTGAGCATGATCACTATCTTGTGGGTACGAAGATCAATCTATTCAAAGAGCTTGCGATGGTTAAAGATTTTTTTGCGACAAAGACTGTTGCCATTTTGGATCTTCCTTTCTTCTTTATCGCAACGGCTGTGATAGCTATCATATCGCCTATCATGGCGTTGGTACCGCTTGTTGCCGGAACACTCCTCTTTACGATCAACTTTGTGATGCAGTATCCGATCTCAAAACTGCATAAAGAGCACTTTAAAGGTGCCCAAACAAAGCAGGCATATCTAGTTGAACAGTTACACGGGCAAGATGCTATCAAACTGGCTAACGCTCTTCCAAAGAGAGCCGATAAGTGGGGAAGAATGGTCGATTTTTACAATACCATACATAGTAAAATGCAACATATGACTGCATCTACCTCTTTTATCTCATACGCTATCTTGCAGGCGGTCTCATTGGCTAGTGTTGTACTTGGTGTTTTTGTGATTCATGACGGAGGACTCTCTGTGGGAGGATTGATCGCCGTTACGATTCTCTCTGCTCGTGCGATGGTACCTATCATGGCGCTTTCAAGTTCGATGATAAGATTTAAGCAAGTCAAAGATGCGCTCGAATCTCTCAATGAGTATTGGCACTTGCCGAGTGAAACTCAAAAGCATATCGAGATGGGGGTAGGGCGTGTTAGAGGTGATATCGTTTTTGATGAAGTAAGTTATCTTTATCCGGGTGCAAAGTATCCGGCTATCTCACATGTCAGCTTTCAGATAAAGGCGGGTGAGAGAGTTGCGATCATAGGACAGACGGGTGCCGGAAAATCTACAATCCAAAAGCTTTTGACCGGACTTCTGAAACCCCAAAGCGGAAATATCTATCTCGATAACCACAACATAGCTACCCTCCATCCGGTAGAGCTGAGGGAAAATATAGCCCTTATGCCGCAAGAGCCCTATATCTTTTCGGGTACACTGAAAGAGAACTTAGAGTTAAGTGAATCGATATCCAAAGCGAAGATGAATGAGATATTGGAGCGAAGCGGATTGATAGATTTGGTCAAAAAGGTTGGAGGAGCTGAGGATTTTGAGGTCGGTGAGAGAGGCTCCAGACTCTCAGTCGGACAGAGGCACTTGGTAGCGCTTGCAAGGGCACTCTTAAGTGATGCGCCTATCTTAGTACTAGATGAACCGACAACCGGTTTGGATGTGGGGCTTGAGAGACAGTTGGTAAATGAGCTTAAATCGACACTCAAAGATAAAACACTGCTATTGATAACCCATCGGTTTGCCGCACTTGATTTGGTAGATAGAATCATTTTGCTCAATAACGGAAGAGTGGTTGTAGATGATAGCAAAGAGAAGGTGTTGGCAATGCTTCAAGGAAGCTTATCATGAGAGAAGAGAGCGGTTGGAATCATAGGATAGTTACGATACCGATCATGGTTATCGTGGTACTCTTTCTGATATGGGCGAGTGTGAGTGAAATCGATGAGTTAGTACGAGGAAAAGGGAGGGTGATACCCTCTTCTCAGACCAAGATCATACAGCATTTCGAGGGTGGTATTATCGACAAGATATATGTAAAAGAGGGGCAAAAGGTAAAAAAGGGGGATCCTCTCTATCGTATCAAAAATGAAAAATCCAAAGCCGCTTCCAAAAAGCAGGAGATCAAGTTGCTTTCTCTTTTGGCAAAAGAGCAGCGACTCAAAGCGCAATCGGATTTTCAGAGTGATGTGAACTTTTCCAAAGAGATACCGAAAGATTTTGTAGAGAGTGAGAAGGGTATCTTCGATGAGGAGATGAAACATTTTCATGATGATAAAAAGGCTCTTGAAGATAAACTCTCTCAAGCTAAATTGGAACTCAAACAAAAAGAGCAAAAATTGGCAAATATAAAGAAGGAGTATCAAACCGCAAAAGAGAATCTCTCGATCACAAAAAAACTGATTGTTCAAGGTGCGGCATCCAAGAAGCAGTATCTCAATGAGCTCTCGAAAACACAATCGCTAAGGACACAAATGAGCAATTTGCAAAGTGAGATTCCGATTGTTAAAGAGAAGATTTCAGAAGTGAAAAACAGGATAAATAGCTATAAAAGTGAGACAAAGAGTAAGTGGTTAAAAGCGCTGGCGGATATACAAACAAAGATCAAAGAGCTCAAGGAGGAGAAGAGTGCGGAGCTTGATCGAGAGAAGCGGAAAGTGGTGGTTTCGGTCGTTGACGGAATTGTAAAAAAGCTCTATTTTCATACAATAGGAGGAGTAGTAAAGCCTGGTGATAGGATCGCTGAAATCACCCCTATCGACGACAAACTAATCATTGAGGCGAAGATAGAGAGTAAAGATAGGGCTAGAGTTGTAGAGGGGCAAAAGGTCTCTATTGCCATCACCGCATATAGCTATACCAAGTATGGATTTTTAGATGGTAAACTTCTCTCTATCTCTCCGGATAGCTTTATAGATAAAAACGGGCAGAGTTTTTATCAAGTTAAAGTTCAGGCAAATAATGAGAATTTCGCCAAAGATAAGCCGATACTTCCGGGAATGGTAGCAAATATCAATATTTTAACCGGTAAAAAGACGATCATGGAGTATCTGTTGAAGCCGTTGAAGGATATTATGATCAATTCACTTCATGAGCATTAAAGTCTTGATACCTTATGAGGTATCAAGATAGCATTATTTTACGACACGGTATACTTTTGTTGTGGTGGCACTTTGACCGTCATTATCGACAACAGTTAACCTTGCTACGATTTTTGTAGCGGCGTCACAAACACAAAATTCACCGTTTGGATTCTCTTCTGCAATCTTTGTACAATCTCTGTAGAAGACTTCGTTACCATCTTCATCAAGTTTGTAGCTCTTCACATCCCACATACATGTTCGTATCTCATTGCCTGTTCCTAGCATATCGTTGTCATGACTTGCATTACAGTCAAATCTATGTTTTTTGTGATCGATAGAGCAAGGTTTGAGTGTACCGTCTGGTTCTACATTGCTTAAGTTGATCACTGCTGTTGGAGCAAGCGCTAGAATATCTGATTTACCAAGAACTTCTATCGTTCTACACTCTTCATTGACTGAATCTAGACCGTCATTGTCAGTTACCGTTAGACACACTCTATAGATACCGGGGTCTTTAAATGTAAATGTAGGGTTTCTCCCATTGGAGTAGACTTTTCCATTTACTTTCCAAGTGAACCCTACAACACTTCCGCCCTCATCTCTATCATAACTTGCTAAACCTTCAGCTTGGAGTGACTGACCAATAGATACATTGGTATCATTTAGACCTGTAATCTTTGCAACAGGCGGTGTCATACCTGATTCAGTCAAGTTTTGCGCATCACAACACGCACTATCTCCCCCGCACCCTATCAATAGTGAAGCCGCTAAAACCATAGAACCTAAAACAAATTTATTCATTGTTAAAC
>JALWLO010000023.1 GCA_027084135.1 Campylobacterales bacterium
GAGATAAGGTGTAAGTTGAAAGTATTTTTAGAAAAAGCATTTGAGGTTTCTCTAGCCTCGTAAACGATATAATCACCATGGACGCTGCATGCAGAATTTGTTCTACCATAATATACAAGCTGTTCGACACTGCTACCTAAAAGTGTTTTCATGAAAACATTGGGATATCCCAGCCTATCGGAGATGAAAACAATCTTATCCTTCCCGAGAAACTGTCCTCCAACGTCGATACCTCCATAGCTGGTTAAACGCTTGAAACTTTTTGTTTGCACATTATAAAGATAGATATCAGGTTGTGAAGAGGGAGCCATTGTAACAAGCAATCTTTTCCCATCCTGACTAACATCTGAGCAGACGATCATCCCGTCACTCGAAGCTATCGTTTTTATCTTCCCAAGCCTAATATCGAAATATTTCAAAGTCGGCTTCTCGTCATCAAGTGCCGTATAGTATATAGCATCTTGCTTTTTGTTCGCCCATTTTGGGAAAATATTCAACCCGCCTTTGAGTACGACATGACGATAAGTCAAAGTGTAGTCCGCAATGACGATTTCACTCTGTTTTGGAGCAACAATATTGGCAAAAACGATGCGTTTCTTGATCCAGTCTATATCAGGCCCGTCCATATATTTATTGATGTCGTAAGCAATTGCATGCGATAAAAATACATAAGCCGATCGTTTCGATATTTTATAAGTTTTCGCAAAAAGTGTACCGTTATCTCTAAGCAGTTTTATCTCTACATTGAGTTTCCCACTGTCATCTTCAAAAAGCTTATATCGTAGGACATAATCCATATCTTTGTTTTCCACAACCACAGAGGTAGCATTAAAATAGGTCAATCTTCTGTGCTTGTCGACATTAAACAATGAAATAACACTCATATCTGCATACAACGCTTTGAAAAAACGCATCTTGAAACTGTCGTCGTAATTTATAGAGGAGTCTTCAATCGCAAGCGAAGGCAGACTTTGCACCCTTTTTTTCACCTCTATCGTCAAATCTACCGCAAAAAGCGCCACACTTAAAAAAAGCATCCCTAATATTTTCATTTATTACTCCTTAGCTTCCGGTTTAAGAATAACAATAATTCTTGCACTTTTGTTAAATGGATTTTTTGGAAAAATTATATTTTTAATACGCTCCTTGATTCTATCGACCTCTTCATTGAGGCTTTGATTCCCAGAATATGTCAATATTCGAAAATCAAGTACTTTACCAAGTGCGCTTAACTCTATAACTGCCTTGACTTGTTCTCCCTCACTGTTTTTAGGCGGGAAAAAATTATCATATACTATCGCATGAATTGTAGCGGAATACTCATTTACCTCCTCTGCGCTTGAGGCAGACTGTGTACTCTTCATATTTGCATTGCCAATATCTCTGTGCTTATTTTCAGCATGGAGACTTTCTGGAGTTTTCAAACTTTTTTCAATTTCTGCAATCCTCTTTGCATCTACTCTTCGACGCTTTTTGGAAAGGCGTGTATCAACCTTTTTCGTCCAAATATTGTTAAAGAGAGAA
>JALWLO010000024.1 GCA_027084135.1 Campylobacterales bacterium
GTAAAAGGGGCAACATCAACCCTCTTTATACTAACACAAACCCATTACAATCTCTATCCCTGTAAGGTGATAGTGATTGTAAATGTATTATAGGAGGAGATGAGGATGAAAAAAATCTAGTACTTAGACATGAGATGTATTGAAATTTTTATAGTATTCTACCTTCAGCTCTGCCGGTAGATCTAGTACTTAGACATGAGATCTATTGAAATCCCTTTATCTCTGCACCCTTCACCGGCACTCCATCCTAGTACTTAGACATGAGATGTATTGAAATTTTTTAATAATGATATAAAACTAAATAATAAAAACTAGTACTTAGACATGAGATGTATTGAAATTATTTATCAAAAAGGAACGATATTGATGATAAATGTCTAGTACTAAGACATGAGATGTATTGAAATCTTGATGAATTTACTGCAATAGTGAGAACAAATATCTAGTACTAAGACATGAGATGTATTGAAATCATATAATTAAACTATCCAAATAGATCCTAGATGAGCTAGTACTAAGACATGAGATGTATTGAAATCCGAGAGGTTGCTCAGCCCTCCACCGGCACCGCCGACTAGTACTAAGACATGAGATGTATTGAAATCTGTTTAAATACTCTTCAATTAAATCAGCTAACCGCTAGTACTAAGACATGAGATGTATTGAAATTCGGTCATAGTAATATCTATACTACTTTGCAATATGCTAGTACTAAAAACAATTCACATATCTCTCCCTAACCAGCTCCAACCGCCCACTGCATAATCTTTCCTTGACCAAACTTAGAATATAATCAACCAAATTTTTAAAAGGTGAAGATTTGAGAGCGTTAATCAGTGTGAGTGATAAGAGTGGCGTGGTAGAGTTTGCCAAGGAGTTGGAGACTCTTGGGTATGAGATCGTCTCAACCGGTGGGACATATCGGCTTTTAAAAGAGAGCGGCATCAAAGCTTTGGAGATCAGTGAGGTTACCAAATATCCGGAGATGTTTGATGGGCGGGTAAAGACGCTAAATCCCCTTATCCACGGCGGTATTCTTCATAGGCGGGATTTGGAGTCGCATACCAAAACGGCAAAAGAGCACGGCATTGTGCCTATCGATATCGTATGTGTCAATCTCTACCCCTTTAAAGAGACGATAAACAAAACTGATGATTTTGAAGAGATCATCGAAAACATCGATATCGGCGGTCCCGCGATGGTAAGAAGTGCCGCTAAAAACTTTGATTCGGTACTAATCGTAACAGATAGCGGTGATTATGAGAGGGTGATCGATGCCCTTAAAAACGGCAAAAATAGTGTCGAGTTTAGAAGAGCTTTTATGATCAAGGCTTTTGAGCATACCGCCGCGTATGATAGTATGATTGCCAACTATATGAATGAGAGGTTCAATGGGGGATTTGGAGCGAAGCAGTTTATCGTAGGCTCAAAGGTTTTTGATACGAGATATGGTGAAAATCCTCACCAAAAGGGTGCGCTGTATGAGTTTGATGCCTTTTTTAGCCAAAATTTCAAAGCCCTCAAAGGTGAAGCGAGTTTCAACAATATGACCGACATAAACGGTGCACTGAAGATCGCCGCATCTTTCGGTGATAAACCGGCTGTCGCTATCATCAAGCATGCCAATCCTTGCGGTTTTGCCATCAAAGATACGCTGCTTGAGAGCTATATGGAAGCGCTTAAATGCGATCCGGTTTCTGCATTTGGTGGCGTGGTAGCCGTAAACGGACTACTCGATGAGGCGCTAGCTAAGAAGATGAGCGAGATCTTTTTGGAGGTTATCATAGCGGCGGATGTGACTGATGAGGCTTTAAAGGTTTTTGAGTCAAAAAAGCGGATAAAGATCTTCACGCAAAATAGCCCATATCTCAAGCTTGCAAACGATAAATATGACTTTAAGCATATCGACGGCGGATTTGTCTATCAAGATAGCGATAGAGTAGGGGATGATGAAGTCAGAGGGGCGAAATTGGTCTCTAAAAAAGCGGCAATCGATAGAGAGATCAAAGATTTGGAGATCGCCTATAAGGTAGCGGCACTTACGAAGTCAAACTGCGTGGTCTATGTAAAAGATGGAGCGATGGTGGCTATCGGTATGGGTATGACAAGTAGAGTAGATGCCGCCCAATGCGCCATCAAAAAGGCAAAAGAGGTAGGGCTTGACATCAGAGGTTCGGTGATGGCTAGCGAAGCCTTCTTTCCGTTTAGAGACTCTATAGATGCGGCGGCTAGTGTTGGAGTGAGTGCCGTGATAGAGCCGGGAGGAAGTATCAGAGATGATGAAGTGATAGAGGCTGCGGATGAGCATGGTATAGCGCTCTATTTTAGTGGTGTGAGACACTTCTTACATTAGATTGAGTAGGTACACAGCACCCATCTAAGGGTGCTCGGTTCTTTTTAAGTTAGTTTTTTTGCTACTTTTGTCCAGATTCTAACGAGATCAAGTGACGGTACTTCTGGAACTATCGATGACTTTTTATTGAACTCACTCATCTCTTTATGGAGGGTATCAGGGTTGGTTATAGCAAGCTCTGCAAGTGAGCCCACTCCAACAGTATTTAAGATCTCAGCAGCCTGACCGTTGGCTCCCGGTAGTTTAATGAGTTCCGCCATGCTGATCCAAGCGATGATAGCATCGGGCTGAACTTTGAGCTTTTTAGCTGCGTCATCAATCTTTACTCTATCTTTCCCAATCTTCTCTAGAAGATCATTGGTCGTAGTAATACCCATCTCTTTAAAGAGTTTTGCATATTTTGGACCTATCCCCTCTATCGCTTGGATGTCGTAATTATCCTCTAAAAATTTCATCTTATTCGTGTCGATACCAAGCTCTTTAAAGAGAGCGAGTCTATCGGTAGGAAGTCTTTTCTCTTCTTCCTCCACACTTTTTTCTATCTTCTCTTTCTCCTCTTCACCGAGTGCCTTTGCTCCCGCCACTATACCGGCTCCGGCTGCGGTAGCTTTTTGCGCAAGCTCTGAAGCCGTAGAGGTGCCTTTTTCTGTGACCTCTTTTGCTGAAGGGCTGATATTTTTGGTACTCTCTTTCACCTTCCCTTCAACTGCATCAGCTTTTTTCTTCACTGTATTGATGAGCGACTCTTTACTCTCATTTAAGTTCTCTATGCTCTCCTCTCCAAAAGCCTTTGTAGTAGTCTCTTCCGCAGCGCCCAAGCTGGTCGCTTTTTGAACCGTTGAGTCGATTTCACCTTTTATCTCATCTTTTATGGACTCATTTTGGGCGCTCTCTTTTTCATGCTTGAGCTTTACATCATCAGATATTTTCTGATCTTTTCGGTAGTCATAGGGTTCAAAATCATCTCCGCCACCTTTTGGATTTGTAGTCTCTACGTCAGAACATCCACCTCTAAATAACCAACCAAGGATAGCTCCGATCAATCCGGCGATCAAGAGGCAACCTAAAATTTCCGATATCACATAACTCATCTCAACTCCTTTTATTTTTTTATTTTAAATTCGATTCTTCTATTTTGTGCTCTACCAGCTTTTGTCATATTGGAGGCGATAGGTCTGCTCTCTCCATATCCTACCGCAATAAGTTTTGAGCTGTCCACTCCTCTTTGTACTAAATAGTCTACAACACTTTGTGCTCTTCTTTGACTGAGTTTTTTGTTATAGCTAGTACTACCTATAGAGTCTGTATGTCCTTCAACTTCCAGATGTTTGCCGTTTAAATTACACTGTTTTAATACTAACGCGATCTTATCAAGCAGTGGGTAGCTACCCTGTTTGATAGTCGCTTTGTCATAGTCGAAGTATATTTTTTGATTACCTATCACTCTGTCCAATTTTTCTTGGCAACTAAGTTTAGGCGTCGCGCTTTTTGCTATAGCTTTCGTTTTTCCCTCTTTTTTATTCTCACTCGCTTTGTTAGATGTCGCAGTTTGCGCTACGATAGGAGAACCGGGTATCGGCGCAGTTATCACATAGTCTCCTCTATATCTTCCAAAGTGATTGTCTGGATTTGACATCACCTCTTTGATGCTGTTCAAAAAAGCCATCTTCTTTTCATGAGTCGGTAGATGGGCATTAAAGGTGTAACTATAATTACTGAGGTTCATATCTCCATAATCCACAGTTAACAACTTTTCGACCAAAAATGTTGAGATATATTGCCAATCTTTCGGCGCATTTGCTTTGATCTCGATCTTGTCGGTTACCTTCTCTTTTCCGATCGTTTGAGTCAACTTGGTAATAATCTCTTCATGAAGCTCTTTGGTAGGTACATACCCCTCTATCACAACACTGCCATCTTCCTCTTTTTTGGCATAGAGATTATAGGTTGAAGGTGGAGTTGCTGTAGGTGTTGGAGTCGCTTCCTCTTTGGGTTCCTCGCTTTTTTGTGCCTCTTTAGAGTTTTTCTCCTCTATCTGTGATGCCACTTTGTCTATATTTTGACTATTTACTTTTTCTTCACTCTCTGTAGTAGGAGAAGTCGGTGCGGTGTTTTGCTCCACCACCATCTCTGCTTGATTTTCCGTTTTGTTTGAAGAAACTTGAAGTTTATTATCGACACCGCCGACACCGACCACTTTAAAAGCAACCCTCTCAGCTTCATTTTTTGCCTCCAGTGACGGCGCGACACCACTTAAAGTAACGATATTTGTTACATTTAACCCTTTACCTTTTAGGCTGACATTAGCCCACTCAAAACCCTTTTGCTGCAGTGCATTTTTGGTTTTTGCAATCAATCCCTCCTCTATCGATTGGGATCTCTTTCTAAAACATGAAAATGCCAAAGCAGTTATAAGTATTAATCCCAAAAGTGTTAGTAATACTCTCCTCACTCTTTATCCTTTCCTTTTTAAGATTTTGGTATATCCAATGAGAAAATTTTAACTAAAAAATCTTAAAGTTAAAGATAATTTTACATAGAAGAGGAGCTTTTGTAAGTCGCTTATAGAGATAAAGCTAAATTATAATTCTCTTTGACAACCTTTTTAAAAGCCTCTATTAGCTCTTGGGCGCTCTCACCATCGTCAGGATATGTCACGATCGAATCTTTAAACGAGATGTCCAAAAACTCCTGTAAGCCTTTGAGTAGCTCCGTGGCACCGTTCCAATCGGTTTTGGGTAGCAAAATGATATAGTTTCCATCCTGTTCAAATATGATATCACTATCTCGAAAGATAATTTGAATTGACTTTTTGATTTCGATATCGTTGATACTATCTAATTTTAAAAAGATCAGCGCAAACTCCTCAAAGCTATCACTGTTAAATCTATCAATCAAAGCAATATGGTGAGCGATAAGAGAGCTCAAGATCTCGGTGTTGGAAAATTTGGTTGCCATAGCTGCTCCTTTTGTTGTAGGGTTATTATACTATACTATCGGCTGAATGTTGACAAACTTAAATATATTGTATCCATTGCTATACTCATATTGGAGCTTCATATTGTGTGCGTCAAGAATGCTATCAACGATATAGAGTCCCAGTCCAAAGCTTTGCGGTGAGTACTTTTCGCCTTGGGTAAAAGGCTCGATATAGTAGGATAGTTCATTGGGGAGTTTTTGACCGAGTGAGGCAAATTGGATCGATTTGAAGTTTGCGGAGATCTTTACAAAGTTGTCGTCAGAGTATTTGATACCATTATCGATCATATTTTTGATCGCCACGGTAAAGAGTTTGAAATCGACTTTGATATTGAGGTCGCTCTGGATCATCAGCTCGATATTCTCACGATTAACCATCGATATATCGATCGCCTCATCGATGATATCTACCATTCGATAGACCCTTTTTTGAAGATGCTCTCCGTTTACCGAGATCTGCTCGATTGCCGTAAACTCATTGAGCAGACTCTCAAGTCTTTGAAAGGTGCTCACAAGCCTCTCCTTCTGCTTGCCGTCTGGTAGCATCTCTGCCGTGATCCTGCCTTTTGTGATAGGCGTTTTGAGTTCATGCATGATATTTCTGAGAAAGAGTCTTCTAGAGCTATTTAACTTTCTGATCTGCGATACGGCATGATCAAAGGCGTTTGCTACCTCTGAGATTTCGTTGTTGTTCTCCATTGAGCAGTTGATATCAAGATCTCCGTTGGCAAATTTATCGATCTCACTCTTGATCTTTCTAAGCGGTTTGAGTTTTCTGATGGTGACGATATAGGTTAAGAGCAAAATGGTTCCTATACCGATAAAGATGAGCTGTATATAGAGGATCTGTTTGATATAGGGTCTATATGCCTTATCCTCCAATAGGATTGATTTGCCGTTTATCGACTCGATAAGGAGGTAGTTGTTTTTTTTGTAGTAGTAGATACTACTACTGCCAAGTCTACTCTTGACACTTTGCAACACTTCACCGTCTTGGAGTATCTTCTCCATCTTCTCTTTGTCGGTTACCATCTTGACTTTATAGATATTGAGCTCATCCTTGAACTCTCTATTGATCGGTTGCGAGATGAGTCTATAGAGTGTAGCTCTTGAGACGATGGAGTATCTATCGTTTAACTCATGGGTATACTTTTGCTTATCATATTTGATGAGATAGAAGTATGCTACCAAAACACCGAGTGCAGCGATAAAGAAGATGAAAGTGATACTAAAGAAGATAGAGGATTTTTTCATTGTACCAGTTTGTAACCGACACCTCTGATTGAGATTATATACTTTGGCTTTTTAGGGTTATCCCCTAACTTTTGTCTAATCCGACCTATAATCACATCGATACTTTTGTTGGTACTATCTTCGCTGATTGCTTCGACATTGTATATCAGCTCCTCTCTGGAAACAACGCTTCCCTCTTTTTGGATCAGATATTTCAAGATCCCATACTCCGCATTGGTCAATGTCAAGGGTTCACCTTTGAGGTGTATCTCATTTTTATCTTCATAAACGACCAAATCTTTCTTTTTGGCTTTTGAACTCTTTGCGGCGGTTTTGAAGTCATGCTGCTCTCTTCTTAGAAGAGACCTTATTCTCGCTTCCAACTCTCTTGGGTCGTAGGGTTTGGGTAGATAGTCATCCGCACCTCTCTCTAGAGCTTCAACCTTGTCGTTGATATCGTGTCTGGCGGATGATATGATGATAGGTATATCGTGTCTCTTTCGTATATCGCTACAGACATCCAGACCGTCGAGTCCGGGAAGTGTTAGATCCAGTATGACCAAATCGAAATCTTCTGTATTGAGCGTAGATATAC